>JASIGS010000240.1 GCA_030052355.1 Streptosporangiaceae bacterium
CGGTCGTGGGCAGGCCAGCGGACGCCGACCCCGGTCTCTCGGGCTTGCGCCACGAGTTCGAGCGGCGCGTGCCGAGGGCATCGGATTCCCAGTCTGCCGGGACCGCCAGTGCCGGGACCGCCAGTGTCGCGAGTGACAGCGCCGCCAGTGACAGCGCCGCCAGTGACAGCGCCGTGACCGACTCGGTCCCGCAGGAGGCGGCCGCCGGGCCGTCGGCCCGGCGGCCGGCTGCCCCGACCGGGCCGCCACTCGGGATCGGACGGTGGACCCGGCTGTTCAGCGAGCGGTTGCGGCCGTCCGGCATGCAGCCGGCCGCCGACGCGGATCACGGCTCCGGGGGTCCGGGGGTCACCCCCCGCGTCAGCGGCTGGCGGCTGCACTCCGCGCCGCGGGGTCCGCTGCCGCGGCACGCCGCCGACGTGTTCACCGCCAGCACCGAAGCAAACCGCACGCTCGCGGTGCTCGACAGTCCTGCCGAGGCCGGGTCGCGCGTCGTGGCAGTACGGGCGGCCAGGGATGCGATGAGGACGGGGCGCATCGTCGTGCTGACCACCAGCCCAGGCTTCACCGGGTTCTTCGCCTGCGTGCACGCCGAGCACCCGTCCATGGGCATCACGGTGCTGCGCTTGCAACCGGGTGACAGCGCGGCCGGACCGGGTCAGGTACTGGACGATGCGGGCCTGGCAGATGCGGTTCGCGCGGCAGCGCAGTTCGCGCGCGCCGAGCCTGGCGAGTTCCGCGAGCTCGTCGTCTCGGCTGGGATGCCAGGCCTCGGTACGACCACCGATCCGCCGGGATTCGCCGCCTGGGAGCCGGTGCCCGTTGCGACCGCCGCCGCCGGAGGCGCGGCGTTCCCGCTCCATCCCGATGACGTGGTCCTGATCAGCCGCGGAGCCGGGGGCGCGGCGCTCGTGCTCGCGCAAGTGTTCGCCTGCTGCGGAAACCCCGTCGCGGTGATCGGCCGGCCGCAGGGGAACGACGACGGTGACCTTGTCGCCGGGCTGGAAGAGCTGCGGTCGGCGGGGGCGCGCGTCGGTTACGAGGTGATCGACGTCACCGACCCGCCGAGCCTCGCCGCGGCGGTGGAGCGCATCACGGACCGGCTCGGGCCGGTCCGCGCGATCGTGCACGCGGCCAGCCCCGGCGGGCACGTTCCCCTCCAGGAACTGACCGACATCCGGGTGAGCGACTATCTCGCCGCGGAGACCGCCGTTCTCGACCAGCTCGTCGGCTCCGTTCGGCCTGGCCAGCTCAAGGTCGTCATGACGGTGGGGTCGGTCGGTGGCCGGTACGGCCTGGCCGGGCGGAGCCTGTACGCCCTCGGCACCGGCGCGCTCGCCAGCCGTGCCGCGGAGCTGTGCGCCTCGCTCGGCGGCTGCCGCGCGCTGCACGTGGACATCCCGCCGTTGCTGGCGGCGCCCGCTGGCGCCGGCGCCCGGCTGGGGGATCAACCGGACCTGGCAGCCGAGCTCGCCGAAAGCGGTACGGAGGCCATCGAGGTGGGAACGGCCTCGAGGCTGCTGCTCAAAGCGCTCGCCACGCCGGACCTGCCGCCACGACTCGCCATTCACGGCGCTGCGGCCGGACCGGCGCTGCGGCCGGACCGGCCGATCGCCGAGGCCGAACTGGAAGCGGCCGGGCTGACGGACGGCGCGCCGTTCCTGCGCAAGATCGTGGCCCACTTCCCGGGCGCCGAGCTTGTCTGCGAGGCCACGCTGTCCACGCAGACGGATCCTTACCTGGCCGATTACCGGATCGACGGCATGCCGGTCCTGCCCGAGGTGATGGCGCTCGAGGCACTCGCGCAGGCTGCCTCTGTGCTGGCAGGCCGGCCTATGCGTACCGCCCGGGGGGTGACGATGGCCGCGCCGGTCCTGACCCCGCCCAGCGGCGAGCTGAGGCTGCGCATATGCGCGCGGCGCGACGGCGACGTCGTGACCGCCGTGATCAGGTCGGCGGAAACCTCGTTCAGCATCGACCACGTGCGGGCCGAGTTCGTCCTGTCGCAGGCCGAACCGGGCACGACCACGGGGGCGGAGGCCGCTTCACCGCGGACGACCACGGTGCCGCTGAGCACGCTGGCTGTCCGGCAGCTGACCGCGAGCCCGCCCGGGCTGGTCGATGGCACCGAGCTCTACGGGCCGATCTGCTTCCAGTCGGGCCGGTTCCGGCGCATCGCGTTGCTGCCGGAGGTCACCGCGCTGTCCTGCCGCGCGCTGGCCCGCGGCGGCGACGACCAGCCGTGGTTCGCGAGAATCGGCGGTGACCTGCTGCTCGGCAGTCCCGGGCTCAATGACGCGACGCTGCAGGTCCTGCAGGCTTGCGTCCCGCATCGGCGGCTCCGGCCGGCCGGATGCGAGTCGGTCACGTTTTCCGGGCGCACGGCCGACGGCGTGGTCGAGATCCGCGCCGTCGCGGCGGGGCCGATGTCACAGCACACCTGGCCGGAAACCGCCCAGCCGGCACCTTCTGACCTCGCGGCGTCCATCGCGACCGCGCCTGCTCCCGCGGCCACCGCGGCGGCCAGCGACGAGCCTGCTGGCGGAGATCCCCGCAAGCAGCGCCGCGGCAACCGCCGGGCCAGTGCCCCGCGTTCCCGGACGCAGCCGGTTCCGGCGGCCGGTTCTGCGCCGCAGCCTGCTCGCCCGCCCGGCATTGGTCCCGTCGACGACGTGACCCACCAGCTGTGGGACGTTGAGGCAGTCGACGCCGCCGGTCAATCCCTGGTGAGCTGGCACAAGCTAGCGCTGGCAGACGCTGGTCCGCTGCCGCGGAACGCCGCGTGGCCACCACAGCTGCTGTCGGTGTTCCTCGAGCGCGGAGTCGCGGACCTCGGTCTGGACGACGCGGTGAAGATCACCGTCACCTGCGGTCAGCCCGAGGGCCAGCTGCCCCAGCTGATCGGGACCGCCGTGCCCAGGCAGTCGTCCGACCATGGCGCGCGCAGAGCCAGGCCGCGCGGGTCCCAGACTGCACCGGGAGGGCCCGCCCAGCGGGTCAGCAACGCGGCCACGGCGCCCGGCCAGGGCCCGCTAGCGGGATTCGGGCTCACCGTCTCCGCTGCCATCCCGGTCGCCTGCGCGTGGACCACGGTGGAGTCGCAGCGATGGCTGGCACAGCCTGTCCCGTGGCTGGCGACGGCCTATGCGCTGCTCCGTAGTCAACTCGCGGAGCAGCCGGCCGCACTGGCGGCGCGATTGCAGGCTGTCGCTGCGTGCCTCACGAGAGCCGGACTGCGCGGCGACGACCTCGCGCTCGCGCGGACGACCACCGACGGCTGGGCGCTCCTGCAGGTGCCCAGGGCCAGCATCGCCTGCGTGGTCGTCGAGATGAGCGGCGTGTCCGTCCCGGTGGCGATCGCGTTGCTCGCGGCCCGGCGCGTTCCCTCCCCGGCCGG
>JASIGS010000241.1 GCA_030052355.1 Streptosporangiaceae bacterium
CAGGCTCATCGCCGAGCGGGACACGTTGACGCTGTAGTCGCGCCAGACCGCGGGCATGTTCGAGGGCTCGTCATTGGCGTAAGACAGGTCGCCGTTGACCAGGTGGAACAGGGGCGGGCCGGCGCCGTCCCCAGGATCGATGATGCCGTTTACCGTGAAGTAAGAGGTATCCGCGTCGTACGGGCCCAGCGTCTGGCCCGACGCGCTGCGGTCTCCGGACGGCTCCGCCACGTCACCGAAGCTGGAGAAGCGGAAGTTGAACCGTCCGCGCCCTGCAGTACTGAAGGATGCGCCGGCGGTCGCCGGTGTCGCGGCACCGTCGCTGACCTGGTAGTAGTAGGTCGTGCCGGGCTCGAGGTCCCGCAGCGGCACGTGGTAGTGGTAGGTGGTCTGGCCGGTGTCGCCGTCGGTAAAGCTGATGGCGGCGGGCCGGACCCGCAGCCTGGTCGGGTCGGGTGGCGCGGGCGCGGGCAGCGTGACGATCCTGCCTGGGTTCTCCGCCGTGATCGGATGCCTCGAGTACGCGAGCGTCGGAGCTGGCTGCGCCACCGTTCCCGGCGCCGCCCACGACACGGTGACCTCCGTGGCCGGATCGGAGCCCCAGGTCAGGTGCAACTGCTCGGGCTCGGTGGTCGTCGGAAGCGTCGTCGTCGCGGAGGCGGCCGGAGCCCTCAGAACCTCGGTCGCGGCGACGCCGCCGATGGCAAGTACCGCGCCGACGGCAACAGTTCCGCCGAGGAAGTCCCTGCGTGAGACGCCGGACTCGCCCGCAGTCGAAGCCGCGAGATCAATTTCTGCCCTGGTTGATGCTGGTGTTGTCGTCACTTGAGCCTCTTCCGTCATCAGTTCCTGCAGGGAGGTGAGTGTTTGATACGGAGTCCGCGGCCGCCGCAGATGAAGCGGCGTAACTTGCGTGCTCGCCAAGCCCGGGATGGCAGGAGAGGCGACGGTCCAGCCCGCGCCACGAACCTAAGCCGCTTGGTCGCACGCACCGCAACGTAATGACACCGCATAAACCCTGACCGTCATCGAGACAAATGGAACATGAACGCCTATAAACCCCCATCCAAATTTGGCGCGCAGAATTCCGTTGCTTCTAGCCGGAGGAGGCCGTCGAGCGATTTTCAGAATTTTGGGTGCCGCGGGGAACTGAGAGCGCGAATAGGACTGATCGTTCGCCCACGGTGATCGAATCTTGACCACTGAATTTGGTCACCCGGAGGATGTCAGTGTGATTCAAGTGGTCTTCGAGACGCATTCGATCTCCGAGGACAACGAGCGAGGGGTGGCTTCCGGATGGAGCCACAGCAGACTGTCTGCTCGAGGGCGCGAGCTGGCCGGGGAGCTCGGCCAGCGACGGCGAGGTGATGGGATCGACGCGGTGTTCAGCTCGGACCTGCGCCGGGCCGCGGAAACCGCCGAGGTCGCCTTCGCGGACAGCGGCATACCTGTCCTGCTGGACTGGCGGCTGCGGGAGTGCGATTACGGGGAGCTGAACGCCCGACCGCTGACCGAGCACGCGGGTCACAGGCGGAGGTTCCTGGACGAGCCCTATCCCGGTGGGGAGAGCTGGCGCCAGGCAGTGCTGCGAGTGGGCGGCTTCCTCGAGGACCTACCTTCCCGTTGGGCAGGAAAGCGGGTGCTGGTGATCGGACACGTCGCCACCCGCTGGGGACTTGATCACTATCTCGCCCGAGTGGCCCTCAACGAACTGGTGGACGCCGACTTCAATTGGCGGCAGGGCTGGGAGTACACGCTGACGTCGACCACGGCCCCGGCGGGTTCGTGAGGGCCGCTGCCGGCGTGACGGCCGGCGGCCGCGCGGCAGACCATGGATCAGCCTACGCATTCGTAGTTAACCTGCTGCCGTGACCGAGCGCACTCCGATCCCGTCAGGCACGGTGACGCTACTGTTCACCGACATTCAGGGGTCGACCCGGATGTGGGAGGCCGAGCCGGAGCGCATGGCTCTGGCGTTGCGCCGGCACGACGAGGCGCTTAGAGCAGCGATCGAGAGTGCTGACGGTTATGTCTTCAAGACTGTGGGCGACGCGTTCTGCGCGGCGTTTGGCACGGCGTCGCGGGCAGTGGCATCCGCGCTGGCGGCGCAGCAGGTGCTCGTCGCGGAGGCCTGGCCGACAAGTCGCCCGATCCGAGTGCGGATGGGTCTGCACACGGGGGTGTGCGAGGAACGGAACGGCGACTACTTCGGCCCGGTGGTGAATCGGGCGGCCCGGTTGGAGGCGGTCGCACACGGCGGCCAAGTCCTGATGTCGGGCGCGACAGCCGAACTTCTGGCGGGCGCGCTGACCGACGGCACTGGCCTGCGCGATCTGGGCCTGCACCGGCTCAAGGACCTCGGCCGACCCGAGCGGGTATTCCAACTCGAAGCGCCGTGCCTGGCTGCAAATTTCCCGCCGCTCCCGACCCTGGACAATCCCGAGCTGCCGAACAACCTGCCCGCAATGCTCAGCGCGTTCGTCGGCCGGCAGGCCGAGGTCGATGAGGTACGGCAGATCATGCAAGCCGGACGGCTAACCACGCTCACTGGGGCGGGTGGCAGCGGCAAAACCCGCCTCGCGCTTCAGATCGCCGCCGAACTGCTCGGCAGCGGCACTGACGGGGCCTGGTTCGCCGATCTTGCCCCGGTCACCGACGCGAGGCAGATCGCTCCGGTGGTGGCCGGGATCCTGGGACTGCCGGACGCTGGCCAGGCCACAACTGACCGGGTAATCAAGGCCCTGGCCGGCCAGGACGTTCTTATTGTCATGGACAACTGCGAGCACCTGATTGACGACGCGGCGAAGTTCTGCGGCGAGGTGCTGGAATACTGCCCGCGGGTCCGGATGCTGGTGACATCGCGCGAGCCCTTCGGCATCGCCGGCGAGCAGGTCTACCGGGTGCCGTCCCTCTCACTCCCCCCGGCTGAGGCCATGTCGACGGAGGAGCTGGCGGGTAGCGACGCTGCCCGGCTGTTTGCGGAGCGGGCCAGGGCCATCAATCCGCGGTTTCGGCTAACCGACCAGGCGGCGCCGCTGGTGGCCTCGGTGTGCTGGCGGCTGGACGGGATTCCACTGGCGCTGGAACTGGCGGCAGCCCGCCTGAAGTCGATGTCTCTGCAGCAGGTGAGCGACCGGCTGGATCAGCGGTTCCGGCTGCTGACTGGTGGCAGCAGGAACGCGATGCCACGGCAGCAGACACTGCTGGCGACCGTGGAATGGTCGCTTTCGCTGCTGAACGCGGCGGAGCGGCAGACACTGTTGCGGCTGGCAGTGTTCGCAGGCGGATTTGACCTGGCGGCGGCCGAGGCGATCTGTACGGGCGACACGGTAGACGAGTTCGATGTTCTGGACCTTCTTAGCTCACTGGTAGACAAGAGCCTGGTCGTGGCCGATCAGGATGAGGAGACCGTCAGGTACCGACTGCTGGAAACCATCCGTCAGTACGCCGGGCCGGAACTGCTGAAGGCGCTGGGCAAGGACTCGGTGCTGGTTATCCGGGACCGGCATGCCTATTACTACCTGACGCAGGCTGAGCTGGCCGCGCCGGAGCTGAAGGGCCGCGGGCAGCGTGAGTGGATGCGGCGCCTGGACACCGACTGGGACAACATCCAGGCCGCCTTCATCCAGTTCGCGGCCACTGGGCGGGTCGCAGAGTCCATGCGGCTGGGCGTCGCGCTCGAGCGTTTCTTCCAGAGCAGAGGCCGGACCGAAGCGATCGGCTGGCTACGCCGCGCAATCACCGATGCGGATGCATCGCAGGCGGACGTCTCACCGGGAGTCACGGCCGCCGCGCTCATCACGGTGGGATGGCTTGTCAGCTTCTTCCAGCGCCATGATGCCGCGGCCATCGATGCGGTGAGGCAGGAGGCGGAGCGGGCCCTGAAGCTGGCGCGGGAGGCCGGAGATCGGCGGACTGAGGCGCTGGCCCTGGCGTTCTCCCGGCCAAGTGCCGACAGCGATGAATCGCGAGAGCAACGCCGCAAGAAATTCGCCCAGGCGGTTTCTATCGCCCGCGAGGCCCGCGACGATCACCTGCTTGGCACGCTGCTTGGCTCAATGGCCGGAGGGACGGCGGCTGAGCAACGGCCTGGCAGGCTGGAGGCGCTGGAGTGCTTCCGCCGAGTCGGCGATGATCTCGGCGCGGCCACCATGCTCTTCATGGTGGCAGGGGAGGACGTTACCAGTGGAGGTCTAACTGACGAGCTCGCGGCCGAAGCTGAGTCACGCCTGGACGAGGCCATCGCGCTGGCCGAACCAACCGGCGACGAGGTCTTCCTCTATATGTTCCTCATGGATCGGAGCCTGCTGATGTTGCTCCAGCGACAGTACGAACGTGCCGAGCCGCTGGTCCGGCGCTGCCTGCTGACGTGCCGCCGGATCGGCATGCTGTTCGCGGTGAGCGAGGTCCTCCTTGGCGCCGCGATCATCGCAAGCTGGCGCGGCCACTGCGAGAAGGCGGCGCAGCTGTTCGGTGCCGCCGACGTCGCGATCTCGCGGGAGGTCTCAGAGAAAGTGATCTCCTGGAACGATGTAGAGCGAGCTATGCAGGACCGAGAGACTACGCAGCTACGAACGACGATGGGTGAGCAGCAGTACGCGAAGGCGTTCCAGGCGGGGACTCGCCTGCAGGTGGCCGATGCGGTTGCGCTCGCGCTGACAAGCTGATTCCGTCAACCACCTCCGGAGCCGCCGCTACCCAGTGCTCGTCTCGCGCGGCACCGTCCTGGCGGCGATCAAAAGACGCGATATAGCTTGACTCAGGATCGAGATATTACTTATTCTCCTCTTGACGGACTGAGCCGTTCCTAGTGCGCAGGAGGCAGTCCAATGACGTACAGCGCGAAGCGCGGCGGCACCCGCGCACTCTTACTGCTCCTGGCCTGCCTGGCCACGGTGGGGCTGGTCTTTGCGCTAAGCGCGGCCCTGCCGTCCGGCCAAGCCGGACCGCCGTCGGTCGTGTCATCGCCGGTGCGCATCGTTCACACCAGCCTCGGTACCGTCGGTTACCGCATCCTCGGCAGCGGTCCGCCGCTGGTCATGGTCATGGGCTATCCCTTCACCATGGAGGACTGGGACCCGAGCTTGGTGGACGCGCTGGCCAGGCACTACCGGGTCGTCATCTTCGACAACGCCGGGATCGGAGACACACAGCAGCCGCCTGGACCCCTCACCATCGACGCAATGGCCAGGCAGACCAGCGCGCTCATCGACACCTTGCGCCTGTCCAGGCCAGACGTGCTCGGCTGGTCGATGGGAGGCATGATCGCCCAGGCGCTGGCGGTCCTTGACCCATCGCAGGTGGGCCGCCTTGTGCTGTGTGCCACGTTCCCGGGAACGGGAGCTACAGTGCCATCGGCCACATACGCGGCCCTCACCAGGCCGCAGGAAGAGCAGGCCGTTCTGTTCCCGCCGAACCAGGCCCAGGCGTGGCACGCGTTCGTCGCGGCTATCTCCGGCTATCCGCCGGCCGCGGCACCATCGGCGGCAGTGCTGGCGGCCGACAGGCGAGCGGTAACCCAATGGTGGACCGGGAAGGATCCAGAGGGCCGGAAGACCGCCGCAATCTCGGCGCCGACGCTGATCGCCGACGGCACCGCCGACTGGGTCGACCCGGTCTCCAACGACCGCGCCCTCGCGAGGCTCATTCCCGGCGCAAGACTCGTCCTCTACCCGGACGCCGCGCACGCATTCCTGTTCCAGGACGCAGCGCAGTTCGCGACTGTGGTCGAGTCCTTCCTCAAGGCCTGACTCCTACTGTTGCTCCCTGGCGAAGCCGTGGGCTTGTCAGCATATGGAGACGGTCGATGCCGTGACTGTCGCTCAGCGGAACCTTCGGCACGCCCTCCAGCACCTGCTCAGACCCCTCGAACTTCGGCGAGCCGGTTGACTGCGAACTGGTCGGTCCCGCTGGGGTCCCAGCAGACGGCGGCTTCCCATGCGGCCCGCGCTTGCGCGGCGATGTCGTACGCGTCTTCGTCGAGACCGGCGGCGTTGTGCGGGAGTGCCAGGTCGAGGTCGG
>JASIGS010000242.1 GCA_030052355.1 Streptosporangiaceae bacterium
CCTCAAACCAGTACGATTTTTGCGGGGCCGGGGCCGGGGGCGGGTACTCGGGGCTGTTTGACTCGGCCTCATCGGGGACCCTGCTGCAGCAAGACGCGCTCGTGATCGCCGCCGGCGGCGGTGGCTCCGCCAGCGGTTATGCGGGGGGCGCCGGTTACACCGGCACCGGCACCGGCGGCCAGGCAGGGACGAACGCCGCCGGCGGCGCCCCCGGATTTGGCGGCGGTGGCGGGGGTACGAGCTGTGGACCCAGCGGGGGCGGCGGGACCGGTGGGGCCGGGTGGGGCGGCCAGGCCGACCTAGCCGTGCAGGGCAGCGACGGCACTGACGGGGAGGCTCTGCAGGGCGGCGAGGGTGGTGCCTCCCTCGGCAGCTCGGGCACGGCGGCCTCAGGCGGTGGTGGTGGCGGCGGTGGCTACTGCGGCGGTGGCGGTGGCGGCGGTGGCTACTACGGCGCCGGCGGCGGCGGCGGGTCGAGCTTCGGGATCACCGGGCTGACCAGCGAGCAGCTCGCCATGGGCCCTGCGTTGGTCGAGATCCAGTACACGTTGCCGGACACGGTGTCGCTGACCCAGCCCGGCAACGTCACGGTGGATGCGACCAGCCCGCAGGGCGCCACGGTCAGCTACGCCACCCCGGCGGCAACCGACTCGGCCGGCGCTGTCACGCCGTCGGTGTCGTGCAGTCCGGCATCGGGGACCGTGTTCCCGATCGGCGCGACCACGGTCACCTGCACCGCCACCGACCAGGACGCCATCAACTCCCCGGCGTCCGTGCAGTTCACCGTGACCGTCACCGGTGCGGCCGGGCAGCTGGCCGCCCTGTCCACGGCCGTGCAAGGCATCGGCGGCGGGAAACTACTGGCGCCGATCGTCACGGCCGCGGAGTCAGCGCTCGCGGCCGGGCACCCGGCGCTGGCGAGCCTCACGCTGACGGAGTTCATCATCGCCGTGAAGGTCTTGGAAGCCTTCCGGATGTTGGCGACGGCCACCGCCCAGGCGCTGATCGCCGACGCGACGCAGATCCTCGCCGTGATGGGCCGCTAGAAACCTGCCGCTGACAGTCCGGGGCCAAAGGGCACACGTGAGGCCCCGGACTGGCAGCGCTGGTCGGCCACACGAACGACAGGGGTTAGCGCCCTGCTGGCTAGCGCTGGCGGGGCGCTAGTGCTGTCTCTCAGCGGCGGCACGGAGCGTAACCAGACCTCGGGGCCAGCCCCGGGCCAGCCCGCTGACCCACGCAGCTGCGCTGATGGCGCCCGGAGTCGGCGCTGGCCGTCAACAGCCCGTGGCTCGCCATCGCGGGCGATGCCGCGCGCAAGCCATTAGAAGCCGAGCCATGAGGGCCGTATGCCCCCCAGGGGCTTAATGATCATGAAGCGGAGGGTGTGGGATTCGAACCCACGGTGACGCTCGCGCGCCACAACGATTTTCAAGACCGTCGCCCTCGGCCACTAGGCGAACCCTCCGCCGACAACGATAGCGGTGCCCGGCAGGTTCTCGGCCTGGAGCAGCGCCCAGTAGGCTCGCCGGTGAGAGGAGGCCGCATGCTCCCGCCGTTCGGCTGGTCGTCGGCGCTGACGCAGTGGCAGTTCGCGCCGGTCGTGACCGTGCTCGCGGTGCTGGCGGTCGGCCTTTATGCCTGGGGGGTCGTCCGGGTCGCGCGCCGGCATCCGGCCAGGCCCTGGCCCTCCTGGCGGACTGCCTTGTTCGTTCTCGGCATCGTCGTCGTCGTGCTGGCGACGGAGAGCGGCATCGGCGTCTACGACAACCTGCTGTTCTGGGACCACATGGTTCAGCACCTGATGCTGATCATGGTCGCGCCGCCGTTGCTGATCGCGGGCCAGCCGATCACGCTGCTGCTGCACGCGAGCCGCAACCCGCTGCACACGTGGACCAAGCGGGCGCTGCGTTCGCCGGTGGCCAAGTTCCTGACGTGGCCTGTCTTCGGGGTGCTGGCGTACGCCGCGGCTGTCATGGGGGCACACCTGACCGGGTTCGCCAACCTCGTCCAGACCAACCGTGGCGCGCTCGAGGCCGAGCACGTCCTCTTCTTCGTCGTCGGCTACCTGTTCTTCCTGCCGATCATCGGCAAGGAACCGATCCGGTGGCGGCTTTCCTACCCGGTGCGGTTCGTGATCCTCGTCCTGATCATGCCGGTGGACACATTCACCGGGCTGGTGCTCGGGTACGGCGGCGCCGGATCGCCCGGCGTCCCGTCCGGCCCACGGCCAGCGTGGGCGCCAAACCCGGTGCAGGACTTGCACCTCGGCGGGGCCGTGATGTGGGTGGGCGGCGACGCTCTCATGTTCGCGCTGATGATGCTCGTGTTCCTCATGTGGAGCAGGGACGAGCGGGCCGCGGTGAGCGGCCACGGCTGGTTCGAGCGGGCCAGGGCGGAGAATCTTGCCACCATGGTCGCCTCGCATCGGTCCGCTGCTTCCGATGGCGCCGCGGTGCAGGGCGGGAACGTGTCGCCGGCGAATCGCGGCGGTGTCGACGACGACGAGCACTTGGCTGCCTACAACGCCTATCTCGCGAGGCTCAACCGGCAGCCTGACGCGAAAGACTAGGGCCCACCTGACCGCTCGGTTTGCCGCGCATTTCGGCGCCAGGCATCGCGCGAAAATGGCCGGCGCTAAGTCGTGAACCGCACGCCCGCACGGGCCGTGTTAGTTGGTGGCGCGCGCCTTGGCCGCATCTGTGGACGCGCCAAACCCGCCGGGCCGGTTCAGGGGACCGGCCCGGCTGCATGTCCAGGTCCAGGCTGCATCACGTCGGCCAGTGCTCTCCGGAGCCGCGTCTCGCGGCAGTGCTCTCTGGAGCCGCGTCACGCCAAGCCGTTCTTTTCTGAGCCGCGTCACGCCGCAGTGCTTTCTGAGCCGCGACACGCCGGCAGTGTTTTCTACGCCAATCTAAGGAATCTCCTAGATCGGCTCATACTCTCCTGTGCATGGATCCCGTGCGCAACCCGTACGCCCCCGGAGCGGGCCAGCGGCCACCGGAGCTGGCCGGGCGCGATCGTGAGCTCGGCCAGTTCGAGGTCGTGCTCGAGCGCGTGGCGCGGGGCCGGCCCGAGCGCAGCATGGTGCTGACCGGGCTGCGCGGCGTCGGCAAGACGGTGTTGCTGAACGCCTTCCGCTCGATGGCGATGCAGCGGCTGTGGGGAACCGGCAAGCTCGAGGCCAGACCAGACCAGTCGATCAGGCGACCGGTGGCGAGCGCGCTGCACATGGCCGTGCGCGAGCTGGCACCCAGGCATCGCGCGCCCGATCGCATCGACTACTTCCTCGGTGTGCTGAAGTCGTTCGCCGCCCGTGACGCCAGGGCGCCGAAGGGCTCGATCGTCACTCAGCTCGGCATCGACGCTCCCGCGGTGCGCGGCCGGGCCGACTCCGGCGACCTGGAGGTGGACCTGACCGAGCTGCTGACCGACGCCGCGTCGGTCGCGGCCGACCTCGGAGTGGGCATCGCGCTGTTCGTCGACGAGATGCAGGACGTGCCCGCTGCCGACATCTCGGCGCTGTGCGCGTCCTGCCACGAGCTGTCACAGAGCAACGGGCCGCTGATCGTCGTCGGTGCCGGGTTGCCGCATCTTCCCTCCGTTCTGTCGGCAAGCAAGAGCTACTCCGAGCGGCTGTTCAGGTACG
>JASIGS010000024.1 GCA_030052355.1 Streptosporangiaceae bacterium
CCGGCTCGGCGTCGCCGGCCTGAACGGACGTGCCCTCCGGGGAGCCGAGAGTCGCGGCGTCGCCCCGGAAGGCGGCCGCCAGCGGCTGCCACGGAGCGGCGGCGACTATCAGCGTCGGTACGGCGAACATCAGCAGCAGGTGCTGCACCATGTGCATGAAGAAGTAGTCGTACGCCCAGTAGGCGACCGGTGAGCAGGTGGTGAGCACCAGCACGGCCAGGCCGGAGTAATACAGCGCCGATCGCACGCCACGATGCGCCGCTCGTGCCGCCGGCGACATCCGGGCCAGACCGATCTCGTACCAGGCCGCAGCGACGAGCGCCACGACCAGGAACAGGCTGGCTGACCAGTGATGGACCAGGTAGCTCATCGCGACGCTCAGTCCGAGGAACCGTAAGGGATTTGAACCTGCGTCTTCTGCGACATGACCCAGGCCTTCCCGGTTGCCGAAAGCTGCCAGACCGTCAGGGTGCTACCGTGCGCGGCGAGTGCCTCAAGCTGCGTGCCGGGTCCCTGCGCCAGGGTCGCGGTGTTGGCCGGCAGCGGCGGTAGCGACTGCCATCCGGATGACTGCCAGCCGATGGTCTTCCCGCGGCCGCCCGACAGGACGACCCCGACGGAGCCGTCAGGCCATATTGATATGGAAAGTGCGGACTGCTGCCCGGCGCGCAGCGCGGGTGACAGCGTCCAGTGGCTGCCGCCATCGCCCGACCACGCGGTGATGAGCTCGGGAGTCGAACCGGTCCCGGCGGCGATGACAGCCGTCGTGCGCGTTCCCGTGGTGGCCAGCGCGATCACGTCGGCAGGGCCGCTGGCCAGGGAGCCAGAAAGCGCTGGCGCCGCGGCGTGCCAGCTGCTGCCGCTCGCCGCGAAGATGCCGACCCGGCCCGCCTTGCTGCATGTTCCGGCGAGCATCGCGGTCCCGGCTGGCGTCCAGCTGGTGGCGGTGAGCCCGGTGAGCCCGCAGGCCCGGCCCGCGGGAGTGGCGGCGACCGACTTCTCGCTGCTCAGCTGTGCCCAGGACGCCCCGAGGGTGGTGCCGGAGTAGACCTGGCCGGACGCGTTCAGGGCCAGCAGCTTGCCGTCGGGGCCCGCCGCGAGCGCGTCAGGGCTTGTCGCCAGGCCGGAACTGATTGGTGGTACGGCTGACCAGCTCTGGCCGTCGTCCGCGCTGCTGGAGAGCGGCGAGAACTTCATGTCCTGACTTGCCAGGAACGCCATGGCGGCCGACTGCGTCCCCGTGACCGCCGTGGCGAGGCCACCATTGCTGGCCATGCCGGGCGGGGTGACGAGCTTCCACGTCGCGGTGCCCGACGGGCGGGCGAACAGCTCCCAGAAGTTGTTGTACGTCTTCGCCGAACCGCCCATCTCAACCGCGGCCCAGCTGGTGCCGCCGAGGCTCGCCACGGACGTTCCCATGGGGAGCACGGCGACTTGGCTGCTAGCGGCAGCTGCGTCAGCGCCGGGTGACGGTGAGGTCCCGCAACCGGCAATGGCCAGCAGCGCTGCGACCGCGACTGCACCGGCCCCGACGATCCGGCTTGTCCTGGTCGTCACCGCAGCACCTGCTCGGCCGAGTTCGCCAGCTCGACAGCGAACGACGACTCGGAGGTCTGCGTGGCCGGACCTGGGTCGAAGTCGAGTTCCAGCCTGGTGTGGCCTGTCGTGTCGATGACGTAGGTGACTTCCGTGTGCGCGATCATCCCGCCGGCGGGCAGGATGTCCGCGGCGATCGCGTAGTTCTTCCACACCTGGTCCAACTGGGCCAGCGAGCCGGTCAGGTACAGCCAGTTCGGCATCGTCAGGTGCTCTTGGGCGTCGAACGCCCTGGTGTAGGCGACCGTGTGGTACACGGGGTTGGCGACGACCGCGACCTCCTCGACGTCGCGCGCCTTCGCGCCGAGTATCGGGTCGGCCTCCCGGAACTCCTGCCCGATCACCGGGCAGTCCGACGTGCACACCGGGTCGAGGAACGTAAGCAGCACGACCTTGCCGCGCAGGCTGGCCAGGCTGACCTGCTTCCCGTACTGGTCGGTCAGGGTGAACGCCGGCGCGGCGAAGTTCAGCGGCGCGTCGCTTCCGTCGATGGCCTGCGCGATCAGCGGACTGGCGTTCGGGCTGGCCTGAGCCATTGCCATCGGCGCGGCGCCAACCAGGACGACGGCAGCTGCCCACACGGCGACCACGCTGCTGATCCGAGCGCCGCCGAAGTCCCTGGCGAGTCGGGCCGGGTCGGGTCGTTCCCGCCAGAAGCGGCGGCCGGGCTGTGACGCGATAGCTTCCGCCGGCGCCGCGCCCTCGGCCAGGGCGGGGCTTTCCGCGGTCACCGGCACTCTGGTCAGCGCCAGGTAACCGCCGATCGCGAGCAGCAGGATCGGGATCATGTTATTGGGGTCGGTACCCACGCCACCGAGGAAGCCGAGGTCCTCGACCAGGACCCAGGCAGCGAGGCAGAAGACGATCATGAGAGCCAGCGTCGGCTTGAGCAGCCGCGGCCGGCCGCTGAGCAGGCCGGCGCCGATCGCGGCGAGCGCTATCACCGCGAACAGGTTGACCGCGAACCCGTTGGCGGCGGTGAAAGACGCGAACGCGCTGATCAACGCGGACAGGAAGTGCGGCTGAGGGGTGGTCGACATCGAACTGACCATGGCGGTCAGGCTTCCAGGCACGCCGTGCGCAGCTGTTCCCTGCCAGAAGCCCCGGCCAGGCCAGGCCTGCAGCACCGCCATGCCGACGAAGAACAGCCCCAGGACGCCCAGGGTGATGCGGCCGAGTTCCGGGCTGCGCCACCAGCGCTCGGGCGCTGCGACCAGGGCTCCCGCGGCGCAGTAGAACAAGACGGCGCCCGGCGCGCCGAACAGGATGGAAAGGCCGGGCGCAAAGATGCTGCCGAAGGCCTCGCCGAACACCCAGACCACCAGGCCCCAGCCGACGCTCACGGCACCCGCGGCGCGCGACAGGCGACCTCTTGGCGCGGCGAGCAGCCAGGCTCCGATACCAACCTGGATCCATACCGCGGCGGCGGCTGCCTGGACCGGGTGGTACGACCACGCGGTCCCTGCCCAGTTCACCACGTCCAGCACCCAGCGCGGTGAACCAGCAGCTGCGGGCTGTATCACTTGAGACGGCATGCCCAAGGCCATCTTGGGCTGCGCCTGCAGCAGCCCGTCGATGATCCACACGATGCCGAAGCTGATCCGGAGCCAGCGCCGCCCCGCGGGCTCGGCGACCTCATCGCCGCCAGCTCGCGCCGTAGCTACCTTGATCGACGGCACCCACTCGCGCAAGCTGACCCAGGCGAGGGCGAGGACGACGATGATCGCCAGAACAAGCAGGCCCTGGTGCAGCAGCGCGGCCTTGAACGCCGCGACTACCGTCGGGTCCGCGTCGTTGAGACCGGTATGCATTCCACCCATCGGGTTCTGCGCTCCTTAACTAGGCCCGGCGCCGTTGCGCCGTCAGCCAGGCAGATTTGGGACGGTTGCGGTCATTGCCAGCGACTTGATGGCGCGATTCATCACCGAGTCGACCGCTGAGCGTTGCGAATCCAGCTTTTTGACCGCCTTGTTCAGGGCAGCTTGCGCGCTGGCCTTGGCCGCCGGGGTCTTGGCCTGCAGCACGTTCGCGACGTCGTTCATCACGTTCTGGGCGTCTGGCGCCGCCCAGTTGACCAGGCCGGTGACCACGCCGACGAGCTGGTAGCTGTCGAGCGATTCGGGAACCTGGTAGCTCTCCAGGTCGTCGATCTGCATGTTGTTGGCCGGGGCGCAGTTGGCCACGCCCTGCTGCGCGACGCTGACCGCATCGCTGATGTCCTTGGAGGTGTTCTGTCCGGCCTGCACGTCGTGCAGCGCGGTCAGCGACTCGCCGACGCCACCGGCGCACGATTCGATGTCGGTGTTCACCGAGGACAGGAAGCCGCGCATGTCGCTGGCCCGCTCGGCGTTAGACGGCTTGTGCACGAGGCTGACGAGAACCACGCCGACGATCACCACGGCGCCCAGTGCCAGGGCCCACCTGGGCGTCCGGCGGACGGGCCAGCGGTTGGTCCGGATCGGTACGTAGGGAGGTTCTGGACGCTGGGAAGTCATGCTCGGTTGGCCTCGCTGCTG
>JASIGS010000243.1 GCA_030052355.1 Streptosporangiaceae bacterium
TCGCCGACGATCGTGGGCAAGGCGGTCGACACGATCGTCTGGTCCAGCGCGGCGAGCAGCATCCCCAGCATCAGCGCGGCGAAAACGATCACGAGCCCGCCGCGCGGCCGCACCGCTACCGCCGCCGCGGCCGGTTGCGCCATGCCGGTAAGACTACCCAGGCCGGCGGCCGGTCTCCCGGCCCCCGGCCGCTGTCCGGCTAGTACCCGTAGCCGCTCGAGCTGCTGCTGGAAGACGAGCTTGGCGACGGGGCCGCGGCCGGCTTCGAACCTGATGGCGTGATCGCCCACCAGAGGCCACCGGACAGGTTCTTGCCGTTGCCGCTGGCCTGCCCTGGCGCTGAGTCGCCGACGTAGGTGTAGAGCGGATGCCCGTCATAAGTCAGCTGCTTCTGGCCGTTAGACCGCGTGATCGAGCCGAAATGACCCGTCAGGGTCGTCCCCGAGACCGCGGCGGACGACCCCAGCACCGGCGTCCAGTAGCTCGCGCAGGTGCCGTAGCACTTCGACGTAGTCGATGTATCTATGGCGAAATAGTAGAGCGTGTACCCTTTGGCGTTGGTCAGCACGGTGCCGACACTCGTGCTGTCCGTCTTGATCGTTACCGCGCCGCTCGACGAGGCCGGCGAGCTTGTCGATGCCGGAGTGCTCGTCGGACTGCTCGGCGGCGTGCTCGTGGTGCTGCCGCAGGCCGCCAGCAACGTCAGTGCGCCAGCCAGCACCGGCACTGCCCACCAGCGCGCGTGCTCAGATCTGCTGTGCATGATCACTTCTCCGTTCCCTGTGGCCGGATGCTTCCTACTCCGACATCACGTAGCCCGGCCGGGAACCGTTCACGGGGAGTTACCCCGACATCTGCTCGCACAGCCAGGCGAGCGACATCGGGTAGCGGTAGTCGATGCCGGAGTGGGTCGCGTCGAACAGTTCGTAGTGGATCACGTCGTCCCTGACACCGATACGCCGCAACTCATCCCGAAACGCCGCAGCCCCAACATCGAGGAAGTAGTCGTCCCGGGTGCCAGCGTCGATCCAGACGGCGCGTAGCGAGCGCAGCGCTTCCGCGTGAGCCGACGCCATCCTGACGGGATCGAGTGCCAGCCAGCGCCCCCAGGTTTCCGCCCGCAGCACGCCGGTGTGCGGATCGAAGGGCAGTTCCACGCCGCCGTCCTCACGGGCGGAAAAGCAGGCAGCCACCCCGAGCAGGGTGATCAAGGGCCGGTCCGCCGCGGACGTGAACGGGGCTCGCGAGCAGAAGTCGTCCCACCACCGCCGGATGTCGCCGTCGTAGCCGCGCAGCGCGCGTACGGCCGCGCCGAACTCCGGCAGGTAGCAGTACTCGTAGAGGGCGTCTCCGGCGTGGGTGGCCAGCGCGCCGAACAAGTCCGGTCGCAGCATCGGCGTGATCATGGCCCCGAAGCCGCCGCTCGACTTGCCCATGATGGCCCGGTGCGCTCGTTCCCCTATGGTGCGGAAGCGCTCGTCGACCCAGGGCACCACCTCGTCGCACAGGTAGCTGTGGTAGCGCCCGGTGCCGGGCGAGTCGACGAACTGGCTGCCGCCGTACTTCGTCCAGGCGTCCACGTAGACGACGATGGCGGGCGGCGCCTGCCCGGAAGCGAAGACGGCATCTGCGGTCTCGATGAACGGCTGCTGGAACGCCGGCCGGTTCCGCCACATGGCGAGGTGCCCGGTGAAGCCCTGGATCACGTACACGCTCGGGTACCTGCGGCCGGGCTCGGTGGCGTACCCCGGCGGCAGGTACACCCAGAGCGGCCGCTCGTGCGGGTCGCCGAGCGGGTTACCGCGCAGCACCTCGCTGACGATGACGTGTTCGGTGAGCGTTCCCGCCATCTCGGCGGACCACGGCAGCATGCGGTCCATCCCATCACCGTTGCCGCGGGACGCAGGGACGGCCCCCGGAACCGCGGCGGGTGCTGCACGCTCAGGGCAGCTCTGGATTGACAACCCTGGCCAGGAACAGCGGCTCGCCGGTGGACTTATCGAGCACGACCATCAGGTACGGCCGGTCGAAGGTAACGGTCGGCACGTTTATCTGCAGCGCGGTCGGCAGAATCCCGACCGCGGTCGCGGCGCTTGCAACCGTGCCCTGCTCACCGACCTGCAAGGTCGCGGCGTGCCAGACCAGGCTGATGGAGTCCGCCTGGGGCGATATCCCGGTGAAGTCCGCGCTCATCCCGAATGCCTGGCTCATGCCGAGGCGCCCGAGCAACGGCTCCATGTTGGCGCTCGAGCTGAGGTTCACCTTGGGCAGGTCGACAGTCACGGTGGGGCGCGCGTGGCGCAGCTTGCCGGTGATCGCAGCCAGCGTGGCCGCCGACAGGTCCTGGCATCCGGAGGCCGACGAGCCCGTAACGCGCGGCGGCAGCAGCGCCAGCATCTCCAGCCGACCGCCCTTATAGGGCAGGGCGACCGCAGTCCAGCCGTCGACCGTGCCGCTGGCGAAGCTGGCACCGTCCAGGTATCTCGCCGTTACCTTCCGCCCCGCCGCCGTGGTGAAGGATGACGTGTACGTCATGGCCGGATTGAACGGATTGGCCCACTTGGCTTGCAGGTACATGGCGTCAGTGAGGATCCAGCCGAGACCTTGCACCTGATCGGGCGCCAGCAGATGGCTGATGTGACCCCGGGTCGCCGCGGCGATCGCCGCGTCAATCTTGCCGGCCGCCTGGACCGGGTTGGTCATCAGCGGCACGCTGGTCAGGCCGGCGCCGTAGCCGGCGGCGATCGCGCTCTCGTAGCTGCGCGAGGTGGTGAGGGACGGGTCGGCCCATAGCCGATCTGCCTCGGCGACCGTCACGCCGGGACTGTCCAGCGCGTCCAGCGCCCCTTCTCGAGCCCGCAGCCCGGACAGCAGCCCGGTGCTGACGGCCGGCAGGTGCAGCACGGCCGCCATGGCGCGCGCCGTGGCGCCGCGCGCGCCGAGATACGCCATGCCGAGGCCGCTGGCCAGGCTGACGGGCGACATCACGATGTTGGCGTCTGGCTGCGCCTGGCACCAGGCGTTCAGCACCGCGAGCCCGAAGGCCGCGTCGGAGGCGCCGAGGGCCGCCGGGCTCTGGGCGGGCCCGTAACGGCTGACCGGCAGCAGCGCTCCCGCGTCGTGCGCATGGCTGGCCGGGTCAGAGCCACATCCGACGGCCAGCAATACGGTGGCTGCAGCCGCCACTGCCGCGGCTGCGACGCGCGCTGCTCGGTTCACGACAGTCAGACGCAGCCACTGTCATCTTGGTTTCATCGGCCCGCAACCTGGTGACCGGTGCGCGCAGTGGCCCTGGCGGTTTACCGTCGGATGATGACCGCCGCCGCAACAGGACCGCCGCCGCATCCGGTCGCACGGGCGGCGGCCGCCGACGCCCCCGA
>JASIGS010000244.1 GCA_030052355.1 Streptosporangiaceae bacterium
GCGTGGTCGTCCTGGCGGTGATCCTGGCCGTGGCCGGCGGACTGCTGGCCGGCGCGGTCGGCAGCTGGCGGGTCGCGCGGCTACGCCCCGCCAGCGCCCTGGCCCTCGTGGGCTAACGAGCGGATAACGCCGTCGGCCAGTTCCGCGGCGAGCTCGCGGACCGCCGCAACACCACTGGCCAGGTCGCGGGCGGCCAGCAGGCGCTGGACGAACGCGGAGCCGACGATCACCCCGTCAGCGAAGCCAGCCACCTGGGCCGCCTGCTTCCGGTTGCTGACACCGAGCCCGACGCCGACCGGCAGGCTGGTGCACTCCCTGACCCGCGCCACCAGCTCGGCCGCGTGGCTGCCGATCGCCGCCCTGGTTCCGGTTACCCCCATCAGCGACGCGGCGTAGACGAAGCCTCCGCACACCGACGTGATCAGCTCGATCCGCTGCCGCGACGAGCTGGGCGCGACCAGGAACACGGGGTCCAGGTCGTGCTCGCGGGCCGCCTCGAGCCACGGCCCGGCCTCCTCCGGCGTCAGATCCGGGGTGATCAGCCCGCTCCCCCCGGCCGCGGCGAGGTCGGCGGCGAACCGCTGCACGCCGTAGGAGTCCACCGGGTTCCAGTAGGTCATGACCAGCGTCGGCACCCCGGCTGCGGCGACCTCGCGCACCGTGCGCAGCACGTCGGCCACCCGGACGCCGCCGATCAGCGCGCGGTGCACCGCGTCCTGGATGACCGGGCCGTCGATCAGCGGGTCTGAGTACGGCAGGCCGATCTCGAGGACATCGGCACCAGCCTCGGCCATGGCGAGAAGGGCCTCGATCGCGCCGTCGACCGAAGGGAAACCCGCGGGCAGGTAGCCGATCAGAGCCGCGCGGTCTTCTCCGGCGGCCTTCTCGAACGCCGCAGAGACGGCCGTCACTGGCCGGCCTGCCTGCCGAGGTGGCCGAACCAGTGCGCTGCTATGTCCACGTCCTTGTCCCCGCGGCCCGACAAGTTCACCAGCAGGACCGCATCTGGCCCGAGGTCGCGGCCAAGCCGGAGCGCTCCGGCCAGCGCGTGCGCGGACTCGATCGCCGGGATGATCCCCTCGGTCCGGCACAGCACCGAGAACGCGTCCATCGCCTCGGTGTCGGTGACCGGCCAGTAGCTGGCCCGTCCGGTTTCGTGCAGCCAGGCGTGCTCCGGTCCGACCCCCGGGTAGTCCAGGCCCGCCGACACCGAGTGCGTGGGGAGCGTCTGGCCCTCGTCGTCCTGGAGCAGGAACGTGCGCATGCCGTGGATGACACCGGGCCGCCCGGCAACCAGCGTCGCCGCGTTCCGGCCGGTGGCCATGCCCTCACCCCCGGCCTCGCAGCCGATCAGGGCCACGTCCCGGTCGCCGATGAAGGCGTGGAAGGCTCCGATCGCGTTGGAGCCGCCGCCGACGCAGGCTATGACGGCGTCCGGCAGCCGCCCGGTCGCCGTCATCACCTGGGCTCGTGCCTCGACCCCGATGACCCGCTGGAAGTCCCTGACCATCATCGGGAACGGGTGCGGGCCCATCACCGAGCCGATGCAGTAGTGCGTTGTCTCGACGCTGGCCACCCAGTCCCTGAACGTCTCGTTGATGGCGTCCTTCAGCGTCTTGCTGCCGGTGGACACCGGGACGACCTCGGCTCCGAGCATCTGCATCCTGGCCACGTTGAGCGCCTGGCGCCTGGTGTCCTCCTCGCCCATGTAGACCACGCAGTCCAGGCCGAGCAGGGCCGCCGCGGTGGCCGTGGCGACGCCGTGCTGGCCGGCCCCGGTCTCGGCGATGATCCTGGGCTTGCCCATCCGCTTGGTGAGCAGCGCCTGGCCCAGCACATTGTTGATCTTGTGCGAGCCGGTGTGCATCATGTCCTCGCGCTTGAGGAACACCCGGCAGCCGCCGGCCGCGGCCGCGAACCTCGGCACCTCGGTGAGCAGCGAGGGCCGCCCGGCGTAGTCGCGGAGCAGCCTGGACAGCTCGGCCTGGAAGCCCGGGTCGGCCTTGGCGGCCAGGTAGGCCTGCGTCAGCTCGGCAAGCGCCGACATGAGAGCTTCTGGCGCGATACGCCCGCCGAATGGCCCGAAGTAGCCGGACGCGTCGGGCAGCGTCGTGGTGTCTGTCAGCGCGCCGGTCATGATGTCGCCCCGCGGTCGCCGCGCAGCGCCGGATGCGACCCGGCGGTCACCAGGTCAGCGACCGCGGACCGCGGATCCTTGCCGGTGACCAGGCTCTCGCCGACCAGCACGGCGTCGGCCCCGGCTGCGGCGTAGGCCAGCAGGTCGTGGGGTCCGCGGACGCCAGACTCGGCGATCTTGATTATGCCCTCGGGGATGGCAGGCGCGAGCCTGGGGAACACGGCGCGGTCCACCTCGAGCGTGGCGAGGTTCCTGGCGTTAACGCCGATCACCGTCGCGCCCGCCAGCAGCGCCCGGTCCAGTTCCGCCTCGGTGTGCACTTCCACCAGCGGGACCAGGCCGATCGAGGAGGCCCGTTCCACCAGGGACACAAGCGCGTTCTGCTCCAGGGCAGCGACGATCAGCAGGACGAGATCGGCCCCGTACGCCCTGGCCTCCCAGAGCTGGTAGGAGCTAACCACGAAGTCCTTGCGCAGCAGCGGGATACCGACCGCGTCCCGGACAGCGGCGAGGTCTTCCAGGCTGCCGCCGAACCGGCGAGCCTCGGTCAGCACGCTGATCACGGCCGCCCCGCCCGCCTCGTAGTCGACCGCGAGCGCAGCCGGGTCGGCAATCGCGGCGAGCGCGCCCTTGGACGGGCTAGCCCGCTTCACCTCGGCAACGACCGCCACCTCGGGCCCGCCGAGCGCTGCCCTGACGTCGCGAGGAGACTCGGCCCTGGCGGCCAGCTCCTTGAGCCGCTCGAGTGGCATCGCCTGCTGCCGGTCGGCCAGGTCTGCGCGCACTCCGTCGAGGATGTCGTCAAGCACGCTCACGCGGTTCTAACGCCCCCTCGGGTGGGATGCCTTGGCTCAGCATCGTAGCGAGACCGTAGCGATGCCCTCGCCTGCCCCCCGCTTGACCAACTCGGCTGGCTGCCCGTCCGGCCGCGGCGGCTCACCGGCCGGCGGGTGCTGTCGGGTCGTCGCCGCGGCTGAGCGCCTCCCACACCGACGCCGAGTCGGCGGCGGGTGCCGGCTCTGCCTGCCGTCCCGGTCCGGCCACGTCCCGCTTGCCCGGCGGCGCCTCGTACCGGCTCGACATGACGGCCATCTTCTGGGCGTTGAACAGCACGAACACTCCGGCCGCGACCATCGCCAGGGCGCCGGCCACCGCGAGCGCCTGCCAGCCGGCCGCCGTGAAAGCCACGTGCGACACCGCCCCGGCAACGTTGGGCACGGCCGACGTCCCCGAACTGCTGCCTTGTGTCACCGATCCCGCGCCCGACCCAGACGGCGTGGTGGCTGACGTCGCGGCCGCGATGGCCGCCGTCTTGGACACCGTGAGGACCAAGACCGTCAGGCACGCCCCAAGCGCGGCCAGCAGCACCCCGGTGAGCCGGCGCAGCAGCCCGCGGGTCGCCAGCACAGCGGCCAGACTCGCGAGTCCGACCAGCACCAGGGCGTCGGCGAACGGCGCAAGCGCCGCACCCGTGACGCTCACCACGCTGACCGGAAGCGGCCTCGGCGGCACGCTCCGCACCTGTGCCCAGCCCTGCCGGGTGGCCAGGAACACGAGCCCCGCGCCCGCCGCCCCGAGTACCAGGGTCAGCGCCAGCGACTGGCCCGCCGAGCCAGGCCGGAGCCGGCTCAGGCTGCCCTGCCCGGTTGACGACCCCCGGAACCCCCGCGGGGTCAGGCGGCTTGCAGCCACGGGTTAAGCCTCCTGGTTTCGATGACGCGCCGTATAGCAGGCTAGAACACACCGTGCAGCAGGCTAGCGCCCTGTCGCCGCGAGCAGCCAATCACTACGATCTGCTCATGACGCACGCCCGCCAAGAGCGCCTTGCCGTCTGTGAACTGCTCGCCGACGTCGGGCCGCACCAGCCGACGCTGTGCGCGGGCTGGGAGACCGGTGACCTCGCCGCGCACCTGGTGCTCAGGGAACGCCGCCCGGACGCCGGGATCGGGATCCTGGGCGGGCCGCTTGCCGCCTACACCCGGCGCACTCAGGCCGCCCTGAAGGCGCGGACGCCGTTCCCGAAACTCGTCGAGATGATCCGCACCGGGCCGCCGCGGCTGTCGCCGTTCGGCCTGCCGGGGGCTGACGAGCGGGCCAACTTCGCTGAGTTCTTCGTGCATCACGAGGACATCCGCCGGGCCCAGCCCGGCTGGCAGCCCCGCGAGCTGGAGCCGCCGGAGTCCGACGCGATCTGGGGCCGGCTCCGCCTTGCCAGGTTCGTCTTGCGCAAAGCACCGGTCGGCGTCGAACTGGTCCGCGCCGACGTCGCGGCATCCAACGGCGGCCGGCTGCGGATCACGGCCAAGGCGCGAACCCCGATGGTGACGGTCACCGGCAGCCCGGCTGAACTGATGATGTGGACGATGGGCCGGACCGGCGCGGCGAACGTCCAGTTTGACGGCAGCGACGCCGACGTCGCGGCCCTGCAGTCGGCCAAGTGGGGCGTCTGAGCGGGCGCCAGCGGCTCAGGCCGGCCGGTCCTGAGGTCGGGCCAGGCCGACCAGTTCCATGAGGCCAGTGACCGACTCCAGGATGTGCGGCGCGCCCGCGGCCGCCAGCGCGTCGTGGTCGGCTGCTCCGCTCGTGACGCCGACGACCAGCCCCGCCCCGGCCCGCAACCCTGACTCGACGTCGCTCGGGGTGTCCCCCACCACGGCCAGCTCGGCTACCGAGCCGCCGCCGAGCCGGATCAGCGCGGTGAGCGGCAGGTCGGGCCAGGGCCTGCCGCGGCCCGCATCGGCGGGCGACAGCGCGAGATCGATCAGCGGCCGCCAGCCGATGGCATCGAGCAGCGCGTCCCTGGTGGCTGGCGAGAACCCGGTAGCCAGGCAGACCCTGATGCCCGCCGCGCGCAGCGCGGTGATCGTCTCCACGGCCCCCGGCAGCGGGGTCACCAGCCCGGCACGCACCGACTCCCCGTACACCTGCTCGAAAACCCGGTTACCTGTCTGGGCGCGCTCCTCGCTGCCCAGAACGTGCCGGAACACCTCGATCTTCGACTGGCCCATGGTGGCCCGGACGTAGTCCATCGCGGCGTCGTAACCAGGTGCGCCCGGCACCAGGCCGAACTCGGCGGCGGCCGCGTCGAAGGCGGCCATGACGCTGCCGTCGTCTGACACTGTCGTTCCCGCCATATCGAGGCAGGCGACCGTGATATGTCTCATAGCGTTCTCCCGCGCCCTCATTCGGCGAACGTCTCCTCCGCGACGGCCGGCGAGCAGGTCATGCCGCGTCCGCCCAGCCCAGTGACCAGCACCACACCCGGTCCCACCTGCGAGCGGTGGTAGAGCTCGGTGCTGTCCCCGTGAACAAGCCCCGGGCCCCCGGAGGTGCCCGTCACGCGACTGTAGACGCCGGCCCAGCGGCGTATGGTGCGCGGCAGCGGCACGCCGAGGAACCGCTCGGCGCGGCCGCGCAGGTGGTCGTAGAGCAGTTCGTCAACGTCGAAGCCGAACGGCTCCTCGTAGTCGTGCGTGTCGCCGATGGTAAGGCTGCCGTCCAGCCGCTGGACGAGCAGCAGCTGCGCGCCGGCCACCGCCGCGACGTCTGCCTGTGGCCCGAGCCGCGCCCGGCCAGGCAGGTCGAACGCCGGGTAGTAGCGCAACGTGTCGCCATCGGCCACCGACGTCGTGAGCCGGCCGGCGAACGGCTCGGTCTGCATCATCTGCAGCCGCACCCGCGCCACCGGCGGCCGCTGGTAGCTGGCCAGGTGATCGCCCGCGACCCCGGTGTAAGCGGCGCCGGTGCACAGCACCACCAGGTCCCCACGGTGCCAGCTACCTGTGTGGTCGCGGACTGCGTGCGCGGCGACCTCGACCGCCTCCCGCCCGGGCAGCCACTCGTAGCCGGCACCCGCACGCGGCCGGCCAGCGAGCAGGTAGTCGCGCAGCGCGGCGGGTACCCTGCGCGGTTCGACGATCGCGTCGCCGCGGCACAGCAGCGCGCCAGCGAAGTCGCCCTGCAGCGCCGGGTTGAGTTCGGATGCGGCTTCGCGGTCCAGCAGCTCGAAACCCCGCTCGATGGCATCCGGCATGGCGGCTGCCTCCCTCAGCAGCCCGAGCTCGGCCTCGTCAGCCGCGAGCGTGAGCGAGCCATGCGCCCGGAACCCGAGCTCCGGAACCGAGGCGGCCACCCGCTCCCAGAGCTCCCGCGAGCGCAGCGCGAGCGCGAGTTCCGGCCCTGGTGCCCGTCCGCTGACCCAGATCAAGCCGAAATTCCGTACGCTGGCGCCCCGCGGTGCGGCCTCCCGCTCCAGGTGCACGACGTCCATGCCGCGCCGGCGCGCCTCGACCGCGTGCATCATGCCGAGCACGCCGCCGCCGACGATGACGATGCTGTCCACCTGGCCAGTTAACCGTGCCGTGCCGACATTTCAGCGACCTTCAGCGATGTGGGCCTACGCTGTCCGGAGAACGGGAGGTACCGATGGCTCATGTGCTTGGCATCGACATCGGGGGCACGGGCGTCAAGGCAGCGCCCGTGGATACCGCGACCGGCCTGCTGCTAGCCGAGCGGCGCAAGCTCGACACGCCGCACCCGGCCACGCCAGACGCGGTAACCGAGATAGTCGCGCAGCTGGCCAGGGACTTCGGCTGGACCGGCAAGGCTGGCGTCACCTTCCCCG
Organism: Streptosporangiaceae bacterium; assembly: GCA_030052355.1. The sequence continues at coordinate 6,762 of JASIGS010000244.1, forward strand.
GCGTGGTGGTCGACGGCGTGATACTCACGGCGGCGAACCTCGACCACTCCTGGATCGGCACGGACTCGAAGAAGACCTTCGGCGCCGCGACCGGCCTGCCGGTCACCGTGCTCAACGACGCCGACGCCGCCGGGGTCGCCGAGATGCGGTTCGGGGCCGGGAAGGACGAGGCTGGGACGGTCCTGATGCTGACCCTCGGCACCGGGATCGGCAGCGCCCTGTTCACCAACGGCGTGCTGGTGCCGAACACCGAGTTCGGGCACATCGAGATCCGCGGCAAGGACGCCGAGAAGCGGGCGTCCGAGCACGCCAGGGAGGCCGGCGACCTGAGCTGGGGTGACTGGGCTGGCCGGGTCGACGAGTACCTGGAGCACATGGAGGCACTCCTGTCTCCGGACCTGATCATCATCGGGGGTGGCATCAGCAGGAAGTCTGACAAGTTCCTGCCCCGGCTCACCGGCCTGCGCGCCCGGATCGTCCCCGCCGCCATGCTCAACGACGCCGGGATCGTGGGGGCGGCCATGTCGGTCGACCCGGGGACCTAGGACACCTGCCGCCTGGCCCGCAGGTAGGCGGCGAGCTCGGCCCCGCCTGCCACCGCCGCAGCGACCAGGGGCCAGAACGCCAGCGCGCCCTGCGCGCCGAGCGAGATCGGGGCGTGCAGCAGTTCCCCGACCTTGCTCGTCGCCAGCACGTGGTCGAAGGTGCTGGCGCCGGTCGCCTGGTGCCCGGTCCACATGGCCAGGTACGCGGCGGCAACCGAGCCGGCTACGAGTCCCGCCATCGGCACCGGGCCGTACCGCCGGACAAGCTGGTAGCCGAACACGCCGGCCAGGATCCCGCCAACCAGCGCCACGCAGCAGTAAGCCGCGTCGGCCGCGATGAAGGCGCTGGTCTCGGGGTTGATCGCGTAGGCGGTCGGCGGGCTCAGCGTGGACACCTGGTAGACGACGCGCGGCGCGACGGC
>JASIGS010000245.1 GCA_030052355.1 Streptosporangiaceae bacterium
CTCTACCGGCCAGGCCCGATGGCCAGCGCCCCGGTCTACGCCGACCGCAAGACCGGCCGCGCCCCGGTGACCCCGATTCACCCGGAGCTCGCCGAGGCCCTCGAGGACGTCCTCGGCGAGAGCTACGGACTGCTGGTGTACCAGGAGGACGTCATGTTCGCCGCGCAGCGGCTGGCCGGCTACTCGCCCGCCCAGGCCGACCTGCTCCGGCGCGCGATGGGCAAGAAGAAGAAGGAGGTACTTGACGCCGAGTACGAGCCCTTCGCGGCCGGGATGAAGGCCAACGGGTATTCCGACGCGGCGATCAAGACCATCTGGGACGCGATGGTCCCGTTCTCCGGCTACGCGTTCAACAAGGCGCACGCCGCCGGGTACGCCCTGATCGCCTACTGGACCGCATACCTGAAGGCCAACTACCCGCCCGAGTTCATGGCCGGCCTGCTGACGTCGGTGGCCGGTGACAAGGACAAGTCGGCGCTGTACCTGAACGAGTGCCGTCGGATGGGCATCAAGGTGCTGCCGCCGGACGTGAACGCTTCGAACGCGATCTTCACGGCCGTCGGGCCAGACATCAGGTTCGGCCTCGCCGCGGTCCGCAACGTCGGCACCGCTGTCGTCGAGTCGATCGTCGAGGCACGCACGGCGAAGGGAGCGTTCACCAGCTTCTCCGACTTCCTGCGCAAGGTGCCGGCCAACGTGTGCAACAAGCGGGTGATCGAGTCGCTGGTCAAGGCCGGGGCGTTCGACTCGTTCGGCCACCCGCGCCGGGGCCTGATCCTGATCCACGAGCAGGCCGTCGACGCCATCATCGACGTGAAGCGGAACGAGGCGATCGGCCAGGACTCCCTGTTCGGCGACGACACGCAGGACGACGTCACGTTCGACGTGCCGGTACCCGACGGCGAGTGGGACAAGCCGACGCTGCTCGGGTTCGAGCGGGAGATGCTGGGCCTGTACGTGTCTGACCACCCGCTGCTCGGCGTGGAGCACGTGCTCGCCGCGGCGACCGACTGCTCGGTCGCCCAGCTCGTCGGCTCGGCGGACGACGAAAGCGGGCGCGGGTCACCCGGCGATCGCGGCGACTCGCAGGTGGTCACCGTCGGCGGCATCCTGTCCGGCGTCCAGCGCAAGGTCACCAGGCAGGGCGGCAGCTGGGCGGCGGCGACGCTTGAGGACCTCGAAGGCGCGATCGAGGTGCTGTTTTTCCCCGCGACCTACGCGCAGTGCATGGCCCAGGTGGTCGACGACGCGATCGTCGTGGTGCGGGGCAGGCTGGACCGGCGCGAGGAGGTGCCGAAACTTGTCGCGATGGAGGTGAGCACCCCGGATATCACCGAGGGCCAGACCGGCCCTTTCGTGGTGTCCGTGCTGGAGAACCGGTGCGTCCCGCCTGTCGTCGAGCGGCTGAAGGAGGCCCTGCGAACCCATCCGGGCCCCATTGAGGTGCACCTGCGGCTGCTCAGCGGGAGCCGGGTCAAGGTCATGCGGCTGGACGACAAGCTGCGGGTCAGGCCGTCTCCGTCGCTGCTCGCCGACCTCAAGCAGCTGCTCGGCCCCGGCTGCGTGGGCTAGCCGTAAGGCGCCCCGTCACTGCTGGCCGCCGGGCTGGGGCACCGCCATGCAGCCAGCGCCGGGTACGATCGGGCCAGGGGAGTGGCCCTGGGTGAGCCGGGAAGTCTGGTCGGCAACGGAGACCAGCGCGGGAGGCTCATCGATGCGGCAGCACGACGCACGGCGCAGGCAGAGGCAGTTTTGATGCGCGCGCTGGTGCCCGGGTCCGACTGGCGCCGCGAGGTACTGCGGACGAACCTGTGGCTCGTCCCGGCGGTCGAGGTGGCGGGCGCGGTCGTGCTGTTCGTCATCACCTACACGCTCGACCGGGCTGCCTACGACGGCGTCTTCAAGGTCCCGGGGTGGGCGATCAGCGGCGGCGCCGACGTGGCGAGGACCGTGCTCACTTCGATCGCCGCGGCGGTCATCACGGTCGTCGGCGTGGTGTTCTCGATCGTGATCGTCGCGCTGACCCTGACCTCGACCCAGTTCGGGCCGAGGATGCTGCGAAACTTCATCCGCGACCGCGGCACCCAGCTCACCCTCGGCACGTTCGTGGCCACGTTCGTGTACTCGGTGCTGACGCTGGGCTCGGTCGGCCAGGGCGACCACGGCCAGTTCGTGCCGCACATCAGCGTCACGATGACGCTGGTGCTGATGCTGGCGGACCTGGCGGTGCTGATCTACTTCCTGCACCACATCGCGACGCAGATCCAGCTTCCGCAGGTCATCGCGGGGATCGCCGCAGACCTGCAGCGGGCGATCGAGTTGCAGGCTGGGGATGGCTCAGCGGGCGCCGACTCCCGGCTGGCGGGGCTGCTGCTCGCGGACATGGACGGCCCGGGCGGTACCGTGGCCGCCCCGCGGAGCGGCTACCTGCAGTACATCAAGCACGAGACGCTGGTCAGTATCGCCGCAGAAGTCGGTGCCGTCATCCACCTGAGATACCGCCCTGGGCACTTCCTTGTACAGGGCAGCGGCTACGCGACGGTCTGGCCAGACCAGTCCGCCGACCGGGTTGCCCGCGAGCTTGCCAGGGCCCACGTCACCGGGCCGTACCGGACGCTCGCCCAGGACGTGTCGTTCGGGGTCGACCAGCTCGTGGAGATCTGCATCCGGGCCCTGTCGCCCGCGGTCAACGACACCTTCACGGCGCTGACCTGCATCGACTGGATCGGCGACAGCCTGTGCAAGGTCACCGGCCGGTGGCAGCCGACCAGGGTCTACCGGGACGGCCGGGGCGAGGTGCGCGTGATCACGACCGAGGCGACCTGGGAGCGCCTGGTGCAGCGCGCATTCGAGAAGGTCCGCCAGGCTGGATCTGGCATGCCTGCGGTGCAGATCAGGCAGCTCGACGCGCTCGCCAAGATCATGGAGCGGGTCACGGCGGCCGACGACGCGCAGGTGCTGCTGGACCAGGCTGCGATGATCGACCGGCTCAGCGAGGCGTCGGTTGCCGAGCCAGCTGACCGGGCCGACGTGACCAGGGCGTACCAGCGAGTGCTCGCTCTCAGGCCGGACCGGGCGTCGGGTGTCGGGGGGACGTCCGGTCACATCCGGCCGTAGCGGTTCGTCAGACTGGCAGAAACCCCGTCAAGCTCGCAGGGAGGCAGGCATGCCGGTGCAGGTGACCACGATCATGCTCGGCGTCAGGGACCTGGCGCGGTCGAAGAAGTTCTACGCCGACGGCATGGGCTGCTCGGTCGCGAAGGACTACCCGAAGTTCGTGGAGCTCAGCCCGGGCGGGGGGTCGTCCCTGGCGCTGTATGAGTGGGACGATGCCGCTGCCGACGCCGGGGTGTCCCCGGCGGGATCAGGTTTCCGCGGGGTCTCGTTCCACTACATCGTCTCCGGCCGCGAGGAGGTCGATGCGGCGATGGGCAAGGCGGTGGCGGCCGGCGGGGCAGTGGTCAGGGCAGCGGCCGACGCTCAGTGGGGCGGGTATTTCGGCTACTTCAGCGACCCGGACGGCTACCTGTGGAAGGTCGCCGCGGCCTCCTGACCGGCTCAGGTGTCGCGGCGCTTCAGCAGGTAGCCACCAATGATCAAGAGCAGCGCCGTCCAGCCGCAGAACACCGCGAAGCCCTGCCAGGGCGTGAGGAGCTGCCCTGCCGTCTGGTGGTCCTCGGTGATGTAGCCGCCAGCCACCGTCGGGAACCAGGCGTGAGCGTGCGCGCCCCAGTAGTAGGAGTCCAACAGGGTCAGCAACGGTCCCACGACGAGCACCAGTCCGAGCACGATCGCGATGGCGCCTGCGGTGTGCCGGATGAGCAGCCCGATGGACAGCGCGAACAGCCCGAGCACGGTCAGGTAGAGCCCGGCACCGATCACCGCCCGGGTGACCCCCGGCTGGCTGAGGGACACCGTGGTGACCGGGTGCGTCAGCGCCTTGCCGATGAAGAACGAGCAGAACATGGTGATCTCGGCGACCACGAACACCAGCGCGGCGAAGACGACCGCCTTGGCCGCCAGCATGGGAATCCGCCGGGGCACCGCGAGCAGGGAGGCCCGGATCACGCCGGTCGAGTACTCGGTCGTGATGGTCAGGGCGCCGAGCACGCAGATCGCCAGCTGGCCGAACGACAGTCCGGTGCCGAGGATGAAGGCGACCGGGTCCGTCAGCAGGCCCGTCGCCCGGGCGCCGTGCCGCCCGCTCTGGATGTTGTGCACCGTGAGCCAGGTGAGCAGGGCCGTGAGGCCGAGGCTCAGGATCACGAAGATGGCCAGCGACCACAGGGTGGAGCGGACCGAGCGGATCTTCGTCCACTCAGAGATCAGCAGGTCCCCGAATCCGGCCCGATGGCGGGAAGCAACGCCGGTCTGCTGGACGTCGCTGGTGGCGGTGGTCATCGGGCACTCCTGTCGACGGCTGGCATTGCCGGTGCGGAGTTCGCGCCGAACTCCAGGCTGTCCGAGGTGAGCTCGAGGAACGCTTCCTCCAGCGTGGCGAGCTGTGGGGTCAGCTCGTACAGCACGACCGAGTTGGACGCGGCCAGTTCGCCGATCCTGGGCGCAGGCAGGCCGGTGACCGTCAGGACCGGCGCATTGTCACCCGGCTCGACCGACCCCGCACTGCCGTTACCGGCTGGCACAGCCTTGCCGCCGGCGGCTGCGATCACGTCGGTGAGCCGGTCGGCATCCGGTGTCCGCACCCGCACCGAGCCGCCCGAGCCGCGGGCGATGATCTCCTCGGTGGACGAAGCGGCGATCAGCCTGCCACGGCCGATCACGATGACGTGGTCAGCGGTCACTGCCATCTCGTTCATCAGGTGACTCGACACCAGGATCGTCTTGCCTTGCCCGGCCAGGTGCTTCATCAGGTTCCTGATCCAGAGCACGCCCTCCGGATCCAGGCCGTTCACGGGCTCGTCGAGCAGCAGCACATCCGGATCACCGAGCATGGCCGCCGCGACACCAAGCCGCTGGCTCATGCCGAGGGAAAAGCCGCCGGCCCGCTTGGTTGCCACGTCGCGCAGGCCAACCAGGTCGAGCATCTCGTCCACCCGCCTGCTGGGCAGGCCCTGGCTCTGCGCCAGGAACAGCAAGTGGTTGCGGGCGCTGCGGCCACTGTGCACCGACTTTGCCTCCAGCAGCGCACCCACGGTGCGCAGCGGGGCGGGGAGGTCGGCGTAGCGCTTGCCGTTGATGGTCGCTGAGCCGCTGTTCGGATAGTCCAGCCCGAGGATCAGCCGCATCGTGGTGGACTTGCCGGCACCGTTCGGGCCGAGGAACCCAGTCACCCGGCCCGGCTGCACCTCGAAGGACAGATGATCAACGGCCACCTTGTCGCCGAAGCGCTTGGTCAGTTCCCGGGCTTCGATCATCGTGATTGTGTCCCCGTCGAGCAGTTGGTTGGCGGTCAGTCCGGCTCCAAGCTACCAAAGCTCGCTGCGGTGACCCGCAGCGGTTTCCCGACAGATCACGACACGCGCCGGCCGCAGGATCCGCCGCAGCGGCGGACGTCCCGTACGCTGCTACGGAAGATGACCGAGATCGGAGTACCGCCGCCACCCGGTGACCCGGCGCCTTATGCCGCCGATCCCGGGCGGTCAGGCGTGGCGCCAGGCCGCGCCCTGCTCGCGGCGGGCCTCATCGTTGTTGCCTGCGCCGTGCTCGGCGTCATCGGCGGGCTGGTCTGGGCTGCCGTCGCGCCGCGCGTCGTCTACCAGGTGTCCACGCTGAGCCCGCCGACCGCCTACGCGATCAACCCCGAGACCAGCGCCTTCATCGCGGCCGACGCGGCTTACTGCTGCGTGGCGCTGGTTGGCGGGATCCTGGCCGGCGTGTTCGGCTACCAG
>JASIGS010000246.1 GCA_030052355.1 Streptosporangiaceae bacterium
GCAGACAGCAGCTCGGCCGCCGTGACCACGCCCTGGCCGCCCCGGCCGTGGATCCGGATCTGGAACATCAAGAAGCCCTCCTCGTCGGCTCGCGCACGTGGCCTGCCTCGACTGTGCCGCTGGCAGCCCCTGCCGGGCATGAGGCCTGCGGCCCCGGGGGCCAGGACCTTCGGCCCTGCCGCGCTGTGCTGGCCGGGGGCGACCCCGGTACCCCCGCTTGGCCGCGGACGTCAAAAAGCCGGGGCGGCCCGGACCCCGCTCGCCCAGGCCACCCCGGCGCGTAAGCAGACTCTTCAGCTGGGCTTGATGTGCTGGTTCAGCGTGACCGGAACCTTCCGGCCCGACTTCTCCTCGCCCTTGTCTGCCAGAGGCACAGTGACTTCCAGGATCCCGCTGTCGTAGACGGCCTCGACGTGCTCCTCGTCGGCGCTGGCGGGCAGCGTCATGCTGCGGCTGAACGTGCCGTAGCGGAACTCTGAGCGGTGCTTGCCAGCCTCTTCCTCGCGGCGCTCGGCCTTGATGGTCAGGATGCCCCTGCCCACCGTGACCTCGACGTCCTTCTCGGGGTCGATGCCTGGCAGCTCAGCGCGGACGATGTAGCGGCCGTCGTCGACGTAGTCCTCGACCCGCATCGGATGGCCGGTGACGGGCCGCAGCACTGTCCACGGAGCCTCCAGCCAGTCGATCATGTCGCCGAACGGGCCTTTGTAGTCCCTGCGTGTCAGCGTGCTCATCTCGCATGCCTCCTCTCGCTGCTGCTTACGACTCCATCGCAGCACGTCCTGTGCGCAGCCGGGAGGGCCGAAGGTGCGCAGCGCCAGGGACGTTAGCCGGCAGTTCGCGCCCGTCCTACCCTTGCCCAGTGAGGTAGCGCGAGAGGGGGCTTCGATGGCTAACCACGGCAAGGGCAGGAGTGCAGGCGCCGGTGAGGCTGCCGCTGACAAGGTGACCGCGGCCGGCCGGGTGCGGGGCAAGCTGTACCGTCGCGAGCTGCTCAGGCTGCAGGCCGAACTGGTGAAGCTGCAGGAATGGGTGCGGGCCGAGGGCCTGCGGCTCGTCGTGGTCTTCGAGGGCCGGGACGGGGCCGGCAAGGGCAGCACGATCAAGCGGGTCACCGAGTACCTGAACCCGCGCGTGGCGCGCATCGCCGCCCTGCCGGCGCCGGGTGAACGGGAGCGGACGCAGTGGTACTTCCAGCGCTACATCGACCACCTTCCCGCCGCGGGGGAGATCGTGCTGTTCGACCGGAGCTGGTACAACCGGGCGGGCGTCGAGCGCGTCATGGGGTTCTGCACGAAGGAGGAGTACGGCAGGTTCCTGCACCAGTGCCCGATCTTCGAGCGGCTGCTCGTCGAGGACGGCATCTTGCTGCGCAAGTACTGGTTCTCGGTCAGCGACGAAGAGCAGGAGCGCAGGTTCCGGTCCCGGCTTGACGACCCGATGCGCCGCTGGAAGCTGTCCCAGATGGACCTGGAGTCGATGACCCGCTGGGAGGACTACTCGCGGGCCAAGGACGAGATGTTCGTGCACACCGACATCCCGGAGGCACCGTGGTTCGTGGTGGACAGCGCGGACAAGCGCCGAGCCCGTCTCAACATGATCGCCCACCTGCTCAGCACGATTTCCTACCGCCCCGTGCAGCCGCCCTCGCTCGAGCTGCCGCAGCGGCCCAGGCCGACCGGCTACGTCCGGGCTCCGCGCGAGTCGCAGACGTTCGTCCCCGACCACGTGGCATCCCTGCTGCAGAACTCGTCATGAGCCCGCGCTGGGCGGAGCCGGGGCGGGCACCACGAGACGTGGACCGCGATCGCGGTCTGCGCGGACCACGCGGGCGAACTTGTCGGGAGACACCATCGCGATGTGGCCGTCGGCAGCCCACTTGACGACGTAGGGCGGCGAGCCGTCGTCGTGTGGCACGGCGATGATGAGGCCCGTCCTCGGCGGGTCGCCGTCGATGACGAGCTTGTCACCTACGTGCGCGTACATGGTCTTCCCCTCGATCGTCCCCCGGCGTGCTGGTCAGCAACAAGGCTGCCGGACGGGCCCGGTGCGGGCAGCGGGCAGACGTCACGCTGGCACGGGACCTTGGCCACGAGGCCGGGCCCGGTGACGGCGCGACGGGCCGCCCCGGGAGCTCTCCCCGGGTGCGGCCCGCCGCCCTGCACGTGCTGCGCCGGTTACGAGGTGGCAGTCGGGCTGTCTGCCGGCGCAGCCTGCGATGGCTTGGCTGAGGCCGGCTGGCGTGGCTGGTCCCAGCCGCGCCAGATGAGCCGGTGCACCGGGACCAGCCGCGGGATGTCCCGCAGGCCAGGGATGAACGGCACCAGGAGCAGCAGGATGGTCGCGAGCCCGGTCAGGTAGATCGCGATCATGTCCACGTTGGCCGAGCTGCGGAACCCCGGCAGCTGGTACCACAGCGTGTACAGCCACAGCCATGGCTGCCCCGGATAGCTGCCGGTCTCGTTCATCACGCCCCACTGGCCGCCGCCCAGGTTCATCGCGTTGGCCTTGTCGATGAAGTAACTGCCGTCCTCGATGAACAGCAGCGGCTTGGTGTAGTTCGTGCCGTAGAACGTTGGCCCGGCTATGAGGTCGGTGTCCACCGCGCCGCTGCGCGCCATGGACAGCTCCGCGGTCAGCATGACCGGCACCGGGCCGTCCTTCGCCGACACCGCCACCGCAGGCATGACGGTGGTGGGATTGGCCGGCATCTTGGCCTCTACTGCGTTGTAGTAGTTGGTCGCCCACGTCGCCTGCTGCGCCGCTGACGCGCTCTTGTACGTGGCGAGCGCGCTCGCCAGCGCGGCGTCGTGCGGAGCCAGCGTCTCCAGCGGCCCGAGCACGAAGGTCTGCCCGGCGTTGATCGGCTGGGTCACGCCGAACCAGGTCTGCGGCTTGGGGAACAGGGTTTGCAGGCTGCCCGTGCCGGTGTTGTAGGGCTGGCCGTACGTGGCGGTCTCGCTGCTGCCGTTGAGTTCTTGCGCAGCGGTGGCGACGAAGTCCGCCGGGTAGAGCTTGGACCAGGTCTGCACGGTGATCGCGGGCACGTCGGGCGAGGACAGCAGCCCGGCAAGCCCGAGGGTGAGCGCCAGCACGATCACCGACGCGATCACGCCTTCCTTGATGATGTCGTAACGCCTGGTCGCGCCGCGCCACGGACGGGCGGCCACGCTCGCGATCGCCCGGCTGCGGGCGCGGCGGCTTCTTTCACCTGCCGGTGCCGCCGCGGCGTCCGCGTCGATCGGGTGCACGACGCCGCGCATCCGGACCAGCAGGATGTGCGCCCCGACGAGCGCGACCAGGATGATCGGGATCAGCACGACGTGGAAGAGCAGCATCTGGCCGAAGTTCATCAGGTTGAAGAACGCGCCGGCGCCGACCGAGTTGAAGGCGTCCTTGCCGCTGGTGGATATCCACTGTGAGTCGAAGTTCTGCTGGGACAGATAGCCGGTGAAGCACTCCACGATCGAGGCGAGGAACGCGATCACGCCGGTGATCCACGTCATGGTCCGGCGCCCGCGCCAGGCGGCCATCCAGAACTTGCCCCAGAGGTGGATCACGATGAGCGCCATGAACAGCTCGACGCTCCACAGGTGCATGCTGTTGAAGAAGTGGCCGACCGGATTCGTGTGCCACCAGTCGACGCCGCCGAGCGCGATGACCATCCCGGACACGATCGCCATGCCGAGCGCGGCCAGCGAGGCGACGCCGAACACGTAGATCCACGACGCGACGTATGCGGGCTGGCGGTCCGGCAGCAGCTTGCCGGGAGGCAGCAGGCGCAACGCGGTCCTGCGGACCTTGGACGTCCACATGCCCGCGGTCTCGTCGTCTTCGGCCGTCGCCTCCTGGGCGGGCTCTGCCGCAGCAAATTCGCCAGCGCTGCCGTTGGCAGTTTTTGCAGAGTCGGCGGAAGCAGCGCCGCGAGCGAAACGGCGTCTGCCCGGGAACGGCAGCAGCAGCGCCGCGCCGAAGATGACGACCATGACGCCGATCAGCACCAGGTTGGCGAGCGACACGTAGAAGATGTTCCAGTGCACGTAGGTGCCCGGGTTGTCGAGATTAATGGCCGAGCCGGAAAGCGCCAAGGTATGCGCGTTCATTTCGTAGCTCCCTGGTTAGTGCGGCAGATCAAACATGTCGCGGAATTACGCAATCCAGCGCGGCAACCGCACACCAACCGTGGCACGGCTCCGAATGGGCGCCGCAGGGTTGTCGGTCACCCCGGGCCGGGACTTTAGTCCCTTCGGGTCGTCACGACCAGTGCTCGGCACGTCGCAGATGCGAACTGCCTCCCGCCCTGTGGGCGGGAGGCAGTTCGCCGGGCGACCGGCTTATGGCCGGCTGGTCGTCACGCGCTGGCGGTGTGGGTGGCGATCTTGGGCAGGACTTCCTTGTCCGGTGCGGTGCGGGCCAGGTGGGCGAAGCCGAAGATGGACAGGATCAGCATCACGCCGGCGGCGATGAAGGCGCAGATGGCCGAGATGAGCGCGATCTGGCCGAACTGCCAGAACCCGTAGGCTTCCAGCAGCATGCTGCGCAGGGTGGTGCCCTGGAACACGGTCTGGACTTCGCCGGCCAGCGTGGTGTTGGCGGGGTGGGCGCGGGACAGCGTGGAGAGCTGGGAGTAGGTCTTGCCGCCACCGATCAGGCTCAGGTGGTAGGCGATGAAGTGGTCGGCGTAGGTCTGGGCCTCCGCGCCGTTGGTCATCAGCTGGCCGGCGTAGGGTGCCATGGCGGCCTGGTCGGCCTTGGGCAGTGCCTTGAACTCGGCGTTGCTAGTGGTCGGGAACACGATCTTCTGGGCTGACAGCTGGCTGGAGACCTGGTTGTTGGCGTAGGAGTGCCCCCACAGCAGCAGCACGCCGGCCACCACCAGCACGACCGCCAGGAACAGCCCGGCGGCCGTGGCCAGTGCGTCAAAAGTCCTCCTGCGCATTTTGCAACTACCTCCTTGCAGCGTGCCGGGCTGCACACCCGGTCAGTGCGCTTTCAGTACCTGAGCCCAGCGTCCGCTGGCCCGCCGGAGCCGGGCAGGGCCGTGCGTCCCCGGTGCGCGGGACCTCGGTCACTGGGCCTGTCGCGGGCGGGCATGGGCAACGGCGCTCCCGCGGGCCGCGGGTGCGGACCTTCGGCCCTGCTGGCCCGCGAGCCGCGGGCATAGCGTCCGGTAGTGGGTCCGCCCGCTGGGGGCGGTCGCAGGCACGTCGAGGCTGAGTGATCCCATGAAGGTCGTGGTTATCTACGAGTCGATGTCCGGAAACGCCCGCGCGATCGCTGGCGCCATCGGCGAGGGCCTTGAGG
>JASIGS010000247.1 GCA_030052355.1 Streptosporangiaceae bacterium
CAGCCGTCGGCGTCCACGCCCGCCAGCGGCAGCTCGGCCGGTCCCTGTCCGAGCCCGGCGAGCAGCGCCTCGCCCGAGCTCATCACGCCGTGGCCCTGTCGTTCCAGGAAACGAAGCGCCGCGTTCAGGTGCCGCTCGTCCAGCTCGACCCACTGGCCGCGGAGCCGGACGAGCGGAACCTTCAGCCTGGCCAGCTCGGCGAGCTCGTCAGCGCTGAGGGTCTGGTCGCCGACCGCTAGCTCGTAGCGGAAGTTGACGAGGTCGTCCAGGCCGAACTTCGTGGCCGCGGCCGACGTGCTGCCGCTGGCGCTGCGCGTCCTGGTCGTGAGCTTCAGCCCCAGCCTGGACTTGCGCACCCAGTCCGGCAGCAGCACACCGAACCCGGCCGCGGCCAGCATCGGGCCCGTCTCCTTGAGGAAGAGCAGCGCGCCGCGCGTGTCGAGCTCGACCGACTCGGGCTCGGCACGCTGCAACTCGGCGTCGAGCCCGCCGAACAGCCTCGACGCGCGGCCGAGGCCGGCCAGCAGGTCCTCGTCGGGATGGCTGATCCCGGCGGCAGCCCAGCCGTCCGCCGCCTCGCCTGACCAGATGTCGGCGGCGGGCAGCAGCAAGCTCGGATCGTCGGTCGACTGCAGCGCCAGCTCGACCCGCCAGGCGCGGTCTGGCTGGTCGAGCTCCCCGGCGGGCTGATCCTGACCGCCGGGCTCATCCTGGACGGCTGGTTCTGCGGCGGCAGGCTCGACGAGCCGGAAGCAGGTACGGACCGGCCCCGGCGGCAGCTGCGCCGCGTCCTGCCAGGCCCATAGCGCGAAGGCGAGCTGGGCGGCCCCGGCCCTGTCGGCAGGACCGACGGCGAGCTGGCCGCTCTCGCCGGTCAGCGCCGCTGCCCACCGGTCGGCCAGCGGGCCGCCTGGGCTCGGCTCCCTCGCCAGCAGCCTGAAGTCTGGATCGGCGCCCAGCCTGATCCGGGTCGCGGCATCGGTCATCGCCGCCAGCGCGGCGGCGAAAACCGCCGCCGACGGCTCGCCGTCTGCGCTCGTCGCCCGGCAGATCGGCGGCACTACTGAGCTCAGCTCGCGTGCGCGCAGCGCGTCTGGCCCGGCCAGCACCGGGCGCCACAGGGCGGCATAGCCGCCGTCGTCGTGGCCGGCCGCGTCCATGCCGGGCAGCACCCGGCAGCGGGCCGCGAGATCGCTGGCCAGCGCGGCAACCGCGGCCAGGTACGCGACGCTGCCACCGGGCTCGGCGGAGCCACCGCCGGGCGTTGTGAGAGCCGCCAGCAGGACCAGGGCGGCCGCCGGGCTGAAGCTCAGCGCGGGCACGTGCCAGGCCGCCAGCTGGGGAGGGTGGCCCGGCCGCTGTGTCCGGGCCGGCCCGGTGTCGGTGCCGTCCGCGGCGAGGCCCGGCGATGGCCGCGGCCAGCCGGGTTCACTGCCGGCAGCGCCGCCAGGTTCACTGCCGGCAGCACTGCCAGCTTCAAAGCCAGGTCCGCTCGGCAGCCACAGCACGAGCTCATCGTCCGTGGCCTTCCGCGCCAGGTCGGCGGCGTCCTCGCCGTACTCCGCGAGGACGGCGGTGAGCGCATCGGGATCGGTCGCGAATGGGTGCGGCCGGACCTGGCCGCTGGGATCATCCGGGGAAGATTCACCGGGCATGCCGCCGCCCGGAGCGGGGCGGGCAGCGGCGAGGCGGACGGAGTCCTCAGCCCAGAGCTTAAGCGCACCGCGGGTCCAGGTTCCGTGAATCACGAGCATTGCCGGAAACTCCCGCATCAAGGCGTGCTTACCGGTGCCGGACGCGGCAGGCCCACGCGCGTAAACCCGCCCTCGCCAGGATCACCTACTGCCGAACCTAACAATTTCCGGGTTCCGACACGCCGCGAACCGGGATCGGGCCTCCGTCAGGAACGGCCAGACCGCCTGTTGCCCCCGGAAGGCCGGAGGAATTGCTCGTCGGAGGGCGACCCTTGCGCGGACGCGGAGTCCCGCCCATCCGCCTGCGCTCCCAGGTCCCGTTCGGCCTGCTCGGCCTCGGCCCGCGCTGCCTCCCTGACCTTGCGCAGTTGCCTGGCCATGGAGCGGAAGACGAAGTACAAGACGACTGCCATGCCGAACACGACGAGAAAGCCCAGCGTGCCCGGCTGGTCCCAGGCGCTGGTATTGGTTGAGGCGGTCGCCAGAACGCTCAAAGGCACACCCTCTCCCGGATGCCGGCGAACAAGTCGTCTTCCGGTATACCGGCATCCACCAACGACCTGGCCAGATGATAGTCCTCGGTCGGCCATGCCGCGCGCTGGGCCTCCGCCGGGCAGGCGAACCAGCCGCCGTTCGGGTCTACCTGGGTCGCGTGCGCGATCAGCGCCTGGTTCCTGATCTCGAAGTAGTCCCCGCACGGAACGCGGGTCGTGACTGCAACGTGCGGCCTGCCCGCCTGGTCGTCCTGCTGCCAGCTGGCGATCCTGTCCGCGTAAGGGGACTCAAGCCCGCGCCGCAGCATCTCCTCGTGCAGGGCAAGCATCTTGTCGCGGTGGAAGGTGAGGAAGTAGTAGAGCTTGAGCGGCTGCCAGGGCTCGCCAAGGTCGGGGTAGGCGTCAGGGTCGGCCGCCGCCTCGAACGCCGCGACGCTGACCTCGTGGCACTTGACGTGATCGGGATGCGGGTAGCCGCCGTTCTCGTCGTAGGTCAGCATGACGTGCGGTCGGAACTGCCTGATGGCCCTGACCAGCGGGCGGGCAGCACGCTCCAGCGGCTCGAGCGCGAAGCAGCCGTCCGGCAGCGGCGGCCGCGGATCGCCCTCCGGCAGGCCGGAGTCGACGAATCCGAGGAACTGGTGCTGCACGCCCAGGATCTCCCGCGCCCTGGCCATCTCGGCCCGTCGCACGGCCGGCAGGTCCGCCCGGATCTCGGGCCGCTCCATGGCCTTGTTCAGGATGTCGCCGCGCTCACCACCGGTGAACGTGCACACCAGCACCTCAGCGCCCTCGCGGACATACCGGGCCATGGTGGCAGCGCCCTTGCTCGACTCGTCGTCCGGATGCGCATGCACGGCCATCAGCCGCAGCGGGCCCGCGCAGACACCCGCGGCCGGGATCTGGCTGGGACTGCACGCTGCGCCTTCGTCGGGAACGGCAAGCACGCGGTTACACCTCACGATTCTTCGGTTACGGCAACAACCGCCAACGCCAGGGCGGGCACACGGCATTCCCCTTGACTGAGCCTGGTCACGGACCGATAACATCTTCAGACTGTGCGGGGACAGGTACTAGCCGCGATCTAACGGGCTGAGCGTGAAGCTGATACTCGCGACTGAGGGTTCGATCCGCGACCTCAAGTTCGCCAGCGGCCGGGCTACGAAGGCGAGCTACGGTCTGCTGGCTTTCGGCATAGCCCTGGTGGTCGGGTTCGCCATCTTCTACCGGCCGTTCGACTTCGACGTGTACCGGTGGGGCGGCCGGGTGGTCACCGACGGCATGCACCTATACCTTGACCAGGCCGAGAACATCAGCGGCCTGTGGTTCACCTACCCGCCGTTCGCCGCGATCCTGTTCATGCCGATAGCCGACATACCCATCATCCTGGCCAGGATCGCCTGGGAACTGGCCTCGGTGTTCGGCCTCGGCTACGCCGTCTCCGTCACGCTGAGGCTGGCTGGCTACCGGGCGTCGTGGCCGGTCACGGCCGGTGCCGTGGCAGTCGCGATGACGCTGGAGCCGGTCTACCACACCCTGTTCCTCGGTCAGGTCAACCTGATCCTGCTCGCGCTGATACTCGCCGACGTCTGGCGGGTGGCACGGGGCCGCCCGGCAGGCATCGGGATCGGCATCGCGGCGGCTATCAAGCTGACCCCGCTCATCTTCATCCCGCTGTTGCTGCTGACCAGGCGTACCAGGGATGGTCTCACCGCCACCGCGGCGTTCGTTGCCTGCTCGCTGATCGGCTACCTGGTCGCCCCGTCGGATTCCGGGCTTTACTGGCACCACGAGCTGTTCGACAGCGGGCGGGTGGGCGGCACCTACATCAGCAACCAGGCCATCTACGGCGCCATGCAAAGGATCGCCGGCGGCCCGGGCAGCGTCGAGATCTGGTACTACCTGGCGGCGGCGGCAGCGCTCGTGATCATCGGCCTGGCGGCTGGCATGGTGCTCGGGCGGCACGGCGACTGGCTGGGGGCCGCCACCGTGGCCGGCGTGACGGGCCTGCTGGTGGAGCCGGTCGCCTGGACTCACCACTGGGTCTGGATTGTGCCGGCCCTGGTCATCCTGTTGCGCGGCGGCAAGCGCAGCAAGATCGCCGCGGGCTTCGGGTACCTGCTGTTCGTCATCGCGCCGATGTGGTTCACGCCGCTGTACGGTCCCGCCAATTACGGCTTCCACGGCGCGGAGACCATCGTCGCCAACTGCTACCCGATCGCCGGGCTGGCGTTCCTCGGCTACATGTGCTGGCGCGCGTACGCGACCTGGCGAGACGCGCGCGCCAGCCGGGCGGCCGAGCCGAGCCCAGCGGTCAGGCTGGACGCCGGCGTCTAGGGGGCGGGCGGAGTCTCCGCCTTCCCGTCGCCGTCCCGGCTGGCGGCGCGCTGGCGCCAGCGCTCGGTCAGCCAGGACAGGCCGAGGAACACCGGCGCGCCGATCGCG
Source organism: Streptosporangiaceae bacterium (assembly GCA_030052355.1). The sequence goes on from JASIGS010000247.1 coordinate 4,634, forward strand.
ACCAGCAGCGCCGTCCCCGAGGCCCCGCTGCTGAGCGTGCTCTCCAGGACGCTGGCCTTGGAGTAGTCGGTGGCCACATAGAAGATCACCAGGATTGCCATGATCACCACGTAGCCGCCCGCCGCCGTGGCGGCGAGATGCCGGATGAGCCGCAGCCAGCCCCGGCTGGGCCGGGCGGCGGCACGCGACAGCCGGCGCGGGTCGGATCCCGGCGCCGACCGGCGCAGCATCCTCAGCCCGACGGCCAGGAAGCCCATGAGCAGGACGTAGCCGACGATGACCGAGATCTCAGCCGCGTTGATCATGCGCGGAGCAGGAAGTGCCAGCCGCGGATGAAGATGTGCCAGCCGAACCACAGCCAGAGCGCGAACAGCGCCCAGCGCCCGAACGGGTAGCGCATGATCACGCGGAACGTGGCGCTGAGCGTCGGCACCGTGCCACTGATGCCGGACAGCGCCAGGCCCTCCCACGCGAACAGGGCGCCGAACAGCACCGCCCAGACGATGTAACCGATCACTGGATGGTTGCCCACCTCGACCTCCCCAGGTCGCACGCAGATCTGCGCCCGGTCTACCACGCATGCCTGCCACCGGGCACTCTAAGAACCAGCCTTATGCAAGGAATTTATGAATTACCGGGAACGTGTGTGACTCGCCGCCCGGCCAGCAAACAGCGGGTGGCCTCCGGGTATTTGCCCCGCTTCGGCTGGACTTGTTTAGCCTGCGCCATTGACAGGTAGGACGGACTTGCGGAGCCTTGTTAGCCTCGAAGGATTACCCCCAGGGGCGCCGTGCCCCGCGGAAATGCTTCCGCAGCCATCCGAGGAGTTACCCGTGACCGAGACCCGTGATGACACCCTTACCTGGCTCACCCAGGAGGCGTACGACCGGCTCAAGTCAGAGCTTGACTACCTCACGGGACCAGGTCGGATCGAGATTGCGAAGAAGATCGAGGCCGCCAGGGAAGAGGGCGACCTGAAGGAAAACGGCGGCTACCACGCCGCCAAGGACCAGCAGGGCATGCAGGAGGCCCGAATCCGCCAGCTCTCGCACCTGCTGCAGAACTCACGCGTCGGCGAGCCGCCACGCACGGAGGGCGTGGTCGGCCCCGGCATGACCGTGACGATCAGGTTCGCTGGGGATGACGAGGAGGTGACCTTCCTGCTCGCCTCGCGCGAGGAGGTCGGCACGCCGATTGACGTCTACTCGCCGAAATCCCCGCTCGGCGCCGCGATCAACGGCAAGAAGGTCGGCGATAACGCCACCTACACACTGCCGAACGGGCGCTCCACGACGGTCGAGATCCTCGACGCGGTTCCTTACGGCGGGAGGTAATCCCGCCGTAAGGCCGCATCCGCTTGCTAGCTTTCGCTGACCAGCTCGGGCTCGGCAGCGGCCGGCTCTGCCGCCGGCTGGCTCCCACCGCGCAGCGGGATCTCCTTGAGGCAGACCGCGAGGATGAACACCAGCACGGTGCCCGGGATCGTCCACCAGAACACGCTGTCCTCGGCGCGACCGATCGCGTAGAAAGCGGCCTCGCGGACGAGGTGCGGCAGGGTGTTGATGACCGTCGGGTCGAACGAGTTCGTGTTGAGGTTCAGGTGAGCGCCGGGGACCCGCGCGGCCATGGTCTCGCTCAGCCGCTTGAAGAAGATCACTCCGAACAGCGCCACGCCGATCGAGCCGCCGATCTGCTGGAAGAACGCGCGCGAGCTGCTGGCCACGCCCATGTCGTTCGGACCCACGCTGTTCTGCACGATCAGCGAGGTGATCTGCATCAGGAAGCCCATGCCGATCCCGAAGACGATGAAGTACC
>JASIGS010000248.1 GCA_030052355.1 Streptosporangiaceae bacterium
GCGGAACGGCACCGTGCCGCGGTCGCGGCCGTCGAACGCGAATACGCCGCGATACCGCCAGGCAGCCAGGTCAGGCTGGCCAAGCAGACATCGAACCTGTTCAGGTTCCGCGCGCAGCCGAGCGGCAGGACGCTCGACGTGTCCCCGTTCGAGCACGTCATCAGCATCGACAGGCAGGCCAGGACGGCCGTGGTCGGTGGCATGACCACGTACGCGCACCTGACCGCAGCGACTCTCAGGCACGGCCTGATGCCGCTGGTTGTTCCGCAGCTCAAGACCATCACGCTGGGCGGCGCTGTGTCCGGGCTCGGCATCGAGTCGACCTCGCTGCGCAACGGCATGCCGCACGAGTCGGTGACCCAGATGGAGATCCTCACCGGCGACGGCCGCGTGGTCACCGCGACCGACAGCAACGAGCACGCCGCGTTGTACCGCGGCTTTCCCAACTCATACGGCACGCTCGGTTACGCCCTGTCGCTGACCATCGAGCTCGAGCCGGTCAAGCCGTTCGTGCACCTGCGGCACTTCAGGTTCACCGACCCCGCCGAGTGCATGCAGGCGATCGCCCAGATCGCCGCCGACGGCAGCTATTCCGGACACCCGGCCGACTTCCTCGACGGCACGGCGTTCAGCCTCGACGAGATGTACCTCACGGTGGGCGCGTTCAGCGATGTGGCGCCGTGGCGCAGCGACTACACCCGGCAGCAGATCTACTACCAGTCGCTCCGCGGACCCAAGGAAGACTTCCTCACCATCTCCGACTACCTGTGGCGGTGGGACACCGACTGGTTCTGGTGCTCGCGGCCGTTCGGCGTGCAGCGCCCGGTGGTCCGCGCGCTCTGGCCGCGGAAGTACCGGCGCTCCGACGTGTACAGGAAGCTGGTGGCCCTTGACCGCCGGTACGCGGTCAGCGGCAAGATCAGAGAGCGCCTGCACAGGCCCGCGACCGAGGCCGTCATACAGGACGTGGAGATCCCAGTCGGGGAGGGGTCGTCGTTCCTGAAATATTTCCTCAGCGATGTCGGCATGAGCCCGGTGTGGATGTGTCCGCTCCGCCTGCGCGGCGGCCAGACCTGGCCGCTCTACCCGCTGCAGGCCGGCGAGGTGTACGTGAACTTCGGCTTCTGGGGCGGCGTTGAGCTGCCGGCCGGCCGCGCCGACGGGTACTTCAACCGGCGGATCGAGGACAAGGTCACCGAGCTCGGCGGTCACAAGGGCCTGTACTCGACGTCGTTCTACTCGCCGGAGGAGTTCTGGCGACGGTACAACGGCCAGGAGTACGCCGCGCTGAAGCGGGCCTACGACCCGCAGGGCAGGCTTGCCGACCTGTACGACAAGTGCGTTACGGGCGTATAGCGATCAGGGAGAGAGGAAGCAGATGGCGCTGGCCGAGGTGTTCGAGCGGGTCGCGGGCCCGCAGGCGCCGGTTGAGTTCCGGGCATACGACGGGAGCTCGGCCGGTGCCGCCGGGTCATCCGTCAAGATCACCGTAAAGTCGCCGAAGGCGGTGTCCTACCTCGCCCAGGCGCCCGGCGCGATGGGCCTGGCACGCGCCTATGTCTCGGGCGAGCTTGACGTCGACGGCGACATGTACACGGCGCTGTCCCGGCTGACCCAGGCGCAGGAGGTGAACATCAGCTTCGGCGAGAAGCTGCAGATCCTGCGCGGCCTCGGCGGCCCGAAGGTGCTGTTCCCGCGGATCCCCCCGCCACCCCAGGAGGTCCGGGTTAACCGGCGCTGGCTGTCTGGCCGCCGCCACTCGCGCGGCCGTGACGCGAGCGCGATCTCGCACCACTACGACGTGTCCAACACGTTCTACGAGTGGGTACTCGGCCCGTCGATGGCCTACACGTGCGCGTGCTACCCGGCGCCCGACGTGACCCTCGAGCAGGCCCAGTGGGTGAAGCACGACCTGGTGGCGCGCAAGCTCGCGCTGCGGCCGGGCATGCGGCTGCTGGACGTCGGCTGCGGCTGGGGCGGCATGGTGATGCACGCGGCGCGCGAGTACGGGGTCAAGGCGCTCGGCGTGACCTTGTCGGCTGAGCAGGCGTCGTGGGCGCAGCGTGCTATCAAGGAACGTGGCCTGTCCGACCTGGCAGAGGTCCGGCACCTCGACTACCGGGAAGTCGCCGAGACCGGGTTCGACGCGGTCAGCTCGATCGGGCTGACCGAGCACATCGGCAAGGCGCAACTGCCGTCGTACTTCTCTTCTTTGCAGGCCAAGCTCCGGCCGCGCGGGCGGCTGCTTAACCACTGCATCACCCGGCCGGACAACACCGCTCCGACGCACGTCGCCGGCGGCTTCATCTACCGCTACGTGTTCCCGGACGGCGAGCTCGAGGGACCTGGTTACCTGATGTCGGTCATGAACGACAGCGGCTTTGAGATACGGCACGCGGAGAACCTGCGCGAGCACTACGCGCTGACGCTGGCCGGGTGGTGCGCGAACCTTGACGCGCACTGGGACGAGGCCGTCGCGGAGGTGGGGGAGGGAACGGCACGCGTCTGGCGACTGTACATGGCGGGCTCGCGGCTCGGCTTCGAGCGCAACGTCGTGCAGTTGCACCAGATCCTCGGCGTCAAGCTCGATGCCGAGTCGGGGTCCGGGATGCCGCTGCGGCCCGACTGGGAGCCGGCCAGGGAGTTCGCCGCCGACGGGATCGCGCCGCTGGCGAGCTGAGCCCGTAAGAGGCTACCTAGGTCTATTGCCGCCTCGCCTGCCCGCCCGGTACTCCAGTTACTGACGGGCTATGGAGGGGCAGGCAATGACGGGCAACAGTCATGCGCGCGGGCCGGGCAGCGTCGTGGTGCTGGGCGGCGGGGTGGCCGGGCTCACGGCGGCACACGAACTAGCCGAGCGCGGGTTTGATGTGACCGTCGTCGAGCCCAAGGCTCTCGGCGGCCGCGCGCGGAGCATGGGTGTGCCGGGTACCGGCACGCGCGGGCGCCAGGATCTGCCCGGGGAGCACGGTTTCCGCTTCTTCCCCGGCTTCTACCAGGACGTCATCGACATGATGCAGCGGATCCCGCTGCCAGACGGCCGCGGGACGGTCGCGGACAACCTGGTCGAGGCGACCCACGTGATGTACGCGCGCGACGGCAGGCGCAGCGAGGTGGTACTCGACGTGTCCGCGAGGGGCGACAACCTCAACCTGGGAGCGCTGCTGAGGCGGCTCGGCGGCTGGCTCTCCCGGCACACCCAACTCGCGCCGGACGAGGGCCTGCACTTCGCCAACCGGATGATGGTCTACATGACCAGCTGCGAGGAACGACGCCGCTGGCAGTGGGAGTACGAGCCGTGGTGGGACTTCGTCGGCGCGGGCCAGGCCTCGACCGAGTACCAGAAGATCTGTGCGATCGGCACCAGCCGCAGCCTCGTGGCGGCCCGGGCTGAGGTGTCCAGCACCAGGACCATGGGCGGCATCCACGAAGCATTCGTGTTCGACAACGCGGGCTGGGCCGGTTATGTATCGCCGCCGGACCGGGTGCTGAACGCGCCGACCAGCGACGCCTGGATCGATCCGTGGGTGGCCCACCTGCGCCGGCTGGGCGTCCGGTTCGTAACAGGCTGGGGCGCGGACCGGATCTGCCTCAGCGGCCGGCACGCGCGTGCCGTGGTGCTGTCTGACCCGTCGGGTGCCCGGCGCACGATCGGGGCGGACTGGATCGTGCTCGCCGTTCCGCTCGCCGCGGCCGTGCGGCTGGTTCGCGACGACCTTGGCGAAGCCGACCCTGCCATGGCCAGGCTGGCGAGCCTGCAATGCGACTGGATGGTCGGGCTCCAGTTCTACCTGCGGCGCCGCACGCCGATAGTGGCTGGTCACGTGCTTTACCTGGACTCACCGTGGGCCCTGACCAGCATCAGCCAGGCTCAGTTCTGGAGCGGTGTGGACTTCGCCAGGACGTTCGGTGACGGCACCGTGCTGGACTGCCTGTCCGTGGACATTTCCGACTGGGACACTCCCGGCCTGCACGGCAAGACGGCCAGGGAATGCACGCGCGAGGAGGTCGTCGCAGACGTCTGGGCCCAGCTCTGCGCGGCGCTGAACGGGTCGCCCGGCCAGACTCTGACCGAGGACCTGGTCCACTCCTGGTTCCTCGACCCCGCCGTCACCGGGCTCGGCACCGGCATGGGCCCCCGCAACTCTGAGCCGCTGTTCATCAGCACGGTCGGGTCCTGGGACAACCGCCCGGAGGCGGGCACCGCCGTGGACAACCTCCTGATCGCCGGGGACTTCGCGCGCACGGCCATCGACCTGGCGTCCATGGAGGGCGCCGCGCAGAGCGGGCGCGCCGCTGTCAACGCCTTGCTCGAGAGATCAGGGCAGTCTGCACCGCCGTGCACGATAAGCCCGCTGGGTGCTCCCTCGCAGCTCGCGAGCCTGCGCAAGATCGACGCCGAGATGTACCGGCAGGGACGGCCGAACATACTCGACATGCCCGCGCCTTGGCACGAAGCCGCGCTGAGTCTCGGGGCCTGACGTACCAGGCCGCGGCTTTGCGGTTGTCAGTGCTGGCGGGTGGCGAGGAACGTCGCCAGCGACCCCAGCTGAGCCATCGCGGCGCTGACATCCTGACCGCTACCCCCGGCGTGCAGCGTCTTCAGCAGCGCGAGCGCGGCGCCGAGATGGCTGTCGGCCTCCTGCTTGGCCCACTGCAGGCCCCCCGCCACTTCCACCAGGGACGCGGCCTCGCGCAGGTCGTCCTCCTCCAGCCAGTCCTGGGCGTAGAACCAGCCCAGCTGCCCGGCTGCCGCCTGGCCGCTCCCCAGTGCGGCCACAACCGGCGCCGACTTCTTCCGCGCCCGGAGGTCTGACAGCACTGGCTTGCCGGTCGCATCCGGCGTTCCCCAGATGCCGAGGATGTCGTCGGTCAGCTGGAACGCCCTGCCGAGATGCTCGCCGAACGCGGTCAGCCGGTCGACGACCCAGGGCTCCGCGCCGCCGTACAGCGCGCCGAGCCGAGCGGAGGCGGCGAACAGCGACGCTGTCTTGTCGGCCGCCATGGACAGGCAGTCCTCGATCGTCACCTCGTCGCGGTCCTCGAAGGCCAGGTCCAGCGCTTGGCCCCGGACCATCCGGGCGATCGCGGCGCCGAGGGCCGCTGCGGCGCTGCAAGGGGTGTCCGCGCTACTGCCTGGCTCGGCGAAGAAAATCTCAAACGCCAGCGACATCAGCGCGTCGGCGGCATCGACTGTGCTCGGGATGCCGAAAACCGTCCAGGCGGCGGGCCGGTGCCGGCGAAGCCGGTCGTTGTCCATCACGTCGTCGTGCAGGATCGAGAAGTTATGGACCAGCTCGACCCCGACCGCTGCCGGCACGGCATCCTCGGCTCGCCCGCCGACGGCCCGCGCG
>JASIGS010000249.1 GCA_030052355.1 Streptosporangiaceae bacterium
TCAACACGACAAGTTCGATAGGAAATCTAGAAAACAGTTGCCAACTGACACTCTTTTAAACATGCTAGAGGGATGCAAGGCACGCACGGGCGCGTCGGCCGGACGCGCAAGGCCGGTCCGCAGGTCAGTGACTTCCGGCACGAAGGCGGTGCGCGTTGACGGGCAAGCTCGTCGTCGGCCGGGCAGAGGTCCTGGCCGATGAACCGGTGCGTTTCTTCGTGACCGGATGCACGCCGGGCGAGGTAGTGACGATCACGGCTGGCTGGACCGTCGGTGGCACGCAGGCACGCAGCGAGGCTCAGTTCGTGGCGCCCGCCGACGGCGTCGTCGACCCAGCCCGGTTGCCCAGCGTCGCCGGCAGCTATACCGGGGTTGAGCCATACGGGTTGTGGTGGGCGGCCGGCCCTGGCGCGGCCGCATCCGCCACGGAGTCACTTGATGCCTGGAAAGTCAGTGTCATGGCGGCAGGCAACGGCTGGGAAAGCTCCGGCTCGCTGCTGCGGCAGAAGGTGGGGCGGTCGGTACGCCGCATCGACGTTGCCGACGGCCCGCTTCGCGGCATAGCGTTCGTGCCCGAGGGGCCAGGCCCGTTCCCGACCGTGCTGATGTTCTCCGGTTCTGGCGGTGGCATTACCACCGTGCAGTGCACGGCCGCCCTGCTGGCTGGCCACGGGTTCGCCGCGTTCGCGCTGGCTTACTTCAACTACCCGGAACTGCCATCCGAGCTGGTCGACATCCCGCTCGAGTACTTCCGTGCCGCGATCGACTGGCTGACGTCGAACGTGCCGGTGGCTGGCGGCCGCGTCGCGGTGATGGGAGCTTCGCGGGGCGGCGAGCTGGCGCTGCTGCTCGGCTCCAGTTACCCGAGCGAGGTAGCCGCGGTCGTCGCCATGGTGCCGAGTGGTCTGGTCTGGGCCGGCCTGACCAAGGAAAGAGCGCAAGGCTCGTTCGCGTGGACCCGGGACGGCAAGCCCGTGCAGCCGCTGCCCAGCATTTCCGGCGACCACGAGGATCCGCCATACCGAGATGGCGCGCTGGTGCTCACGCCCTCCTTCGAGGCGCGCATCGCGGAGGCATCGCCAGCGGCGCTAGCGGCTGCGGAGATACCGGTGGAGGAGACTGGCGGCCCGGTGCTGCTGCTGTCGGCCGAAGACGACGCGCTGTGGCCGTCGGTCGCGCTCGCCGAGATCGCGGTGCGGCGCGGCCGCGAGCACGGCGCGGCGCATCCCATCCGGCATGTCCGCTATCCGGACGCTGGGCACGTGTTCACCAGGCCGGCCGGATTCCCGATATCGACAAGCGCCGTGCATCCGGTCACCGGCGAGCTGATCGCCTACGGCGGGTCAGAGACCGGGAACGCGCACGCCAGCACCAGTTCCTGGCAGGAGATCCTGACCTTCCTGCGCAGCAGCCTGCCCGCACCCGCCGACGTGCACGAAGGCTGACGCGCCATGACAGTAACCGTCACCGGCCTGCCGGCCAGGGCACTGGCGGATGAGCCGTTCACCGTGTTGCTGGCCGGGCTGACGCCGCGCAGCGACGTGACGATCGAGGTCCAGCTGGAGAACTGCCTGGGCTGCGCCTGGCGCGGTACCTTCAGCGCGAATGCCGACGCGGCTGGCAAGCTCGATCTGGCCGCTGTTCCGCTGACTGGATTTGCCGAACCCGATCCGACCACGCTGTTGTGGGCCCTCGAGCCTGACGGCCAGCCTGACCCTGCGGCGGCAAGGGCAGAGGATGCCCGCGGCACGCTGACCGTCCTGGCGGGCTCGCGACCCGTGGCCGTGCACGAGTTCACCCGGGTCTTCGCCGGCGGCGGGGTTACCTGCACGGAACTGGCCGGGCCAGTGACCGGAGCGCTGTATCTGCCGGCCGGACCCGGGCCGCACCCGGCCGTGATGACGGTCTCTGGTTCGGGCGGCGGGATCGCCCGCGAGGAGGCGGCCTTGCTTGCCAGCCGCGGATTCGTCTGCCTTGCGCTGGCCTACTTCAACTATCCGGGCCGGCCGGGCGAACTGGTCGACCAGCCGCTGGAGTACTTCGGCGACGCGCTGGCCTGGCTCGCGGCGAGGCCGGAGGTGCGACCCGAGGCGCTGGCCGTCAAGGGCAACTCTCGCGGCGGGGAGCTGAGCCTGCTGCTGGGTGCGACGTTCGAGGCCGTGCGGGCTGTGGTGGCGGTGGTGCCAAGCGGATACGTCTGGGGCGCCGCCCGTGTCGACTGGTCCGACGGAGCCGCCTGGACGTGGCGGGGCACCGCGTTGCCGCGGGTGCCCGTGGCAGAAGAAGACGAGGCCGCATCGGAAGAAGACGTCACGCCCGATGGCGCGGTTCGGCTGACGCCCGGCTTCCGCGCGGCGCTCGCCCGTGCTGAGCCCGGCGAACTGGCGGACGCGGAGATCCCGGTCGAGCGCACGAACGGCCCGATCCTGATGGTGTGCGGTGAAGCGGACGACATGTGGCCTGCCATCGAGCTGACCGACGTCGTGCTGCGGCGAACCACGAAGGCCCGGTTCGCCCACCCGGTGCGCCGCCTCTCCTACCCAGATGCCGGTCACCTGATCACGTTGCCGTACCTGCCGGCACGCACCTCAGGGGTCCACCCGCTCGGCGGGAAGTTCGCCTACGGCGGGACACGCGCGGGTACGGCGGCCGCCCGCGCGGCCGCGTGGCCGCAGATGCTGGCGTTCCTCACCTCTTCACTCGGAGCGGAGTAGCTCATGACTTCGGCGGCATTCATCGGTGCCACGATCGTCGATGTGGTCGGTCAGGAGTGCGTGCCGGATCAGACTGTCCTGGTCAGCGGGGAGCGCATTCTCGAGGTGGGGGCGCGGGCAGACGTTGCGATCCCGCCCGGCGCCGACCAGTACGACGTGACCGGGCACTGGCTGCTGCCGGGGCTGGTCGACATGCACTGTCACCTCACCGGGCATAA
>JASIGS010000250.1 GCA_030052355.1 Streptosporangiaceae bacterium
CCGCCGCATCGCGGCCCGCTTGCCGACCGGCACGTCCTGGCGCCCGCTCGCCGTCCCGCTGCGCCGGTGCCTCCGCACGGTCAGCAGCGGCACGCCGGCCAGCACCGCCAGCAGGGTCAGTCCGCTCAGCCACCAGCCCAGCGCGGCGCCGCTGCCCGGTGTGGCCACGATCGCCACCACGACGCCGATCACCGCGCCCGGCAGCACCGCCAGCAGGCAGCCGCGCAACGCCAGCCAGGCCAGTTGCCGGCGCGAGGCTCCCCGGGCCCGCAGCGTCGCGAACTCGTCGTAACGCTGCTCGGCCAGCAGCCAGACCCCCAGCAGCAACACCGCTGCACACAACGCCGTGAGGCTCACCGACAGCAAGCTCAGCAGCGTGTTCACCGAGCCCGCCTGCTGCGCGAAGGCGTTGAGCCCCGCTTCGATACCAGCGCTCAGGTTCGCGGTGAAAGCTGAAGTCAGGGAGCCGGCCTGCAGGTTGCCGCCATCCTGCGAGAGGGCTGCCGTCAGGGCGGACGACACCGCGATCGCCTGGCCGCCGGTGAGGTTGCCGAGGTTGAGCGGCAGCACCCAGCGCACGACGGCGTTCCCGCCGAGCAGCTGCTCGACCGGCCCGAGTTCCTTTTCTGCTATGAAGGCGCCGCCTTGCCAGAAGGGGTTCCCCTGGGCCGGCATCACCAGCGTCGGAGCCGACTGCAGGGGGTCGAGCGCCCAGAACGAGCTGCTCGGCCGGACCGGCTCGATGATTCCGGACACCTCGAGCGTTGCGTTGCCGTTGTTCGTCGTAATCGGCAGCTCGGACCCGACCTTGAGGCTGTACCGGCGGGCAAGCGTCACCGTGACGGCGATCGGGAGGATGGGCCCTCCGCGTGCCTTCAGGAACGTCGTGGGCAGCTTCCCGGCGACGAGGCGTGCGTTGCTGGGAAGGCCGGTCTGGTAGACCAGCTCGAGCTCGGCCCCCGTGTTCGGGCCAAGGCTGCGGGCCGAGTCGGGGACCCGCGTGAAGGCGGTGCTGAACGCTGTCAGCACGGACTTGGGGCCGGCCAGCGGCAGGCCGGACAGGTTGGCCCACAACTGCGAGCCGACGCCGGTGAGCTCGAAGGTAGGCAGCGTCGTCATCGGGTCCGCGACCTGGGGGAACGGCTCGGTAGCGACGATGGCCTTCGCGTCCGGCGGGCTCTGCGCGATCAGCTGCCGCACCGCGTTGGTCTCCAGCATCGAGCCGGCCCGCGGCCCAGCCATGGCCACTCCTGCGCAGCCGAGCACGAGCAGGCCGATGCCAATCGTGGCAGCCGACGCCGCGCCGGTGGCGGCTCGCCAGCGGCGCGCGATCGCGGCTGTCACCCTGGTCATGCCGCCTCCGCTACGCGCAGTTCGGCGGCCGGATCTGGCTGTCGTACCGCGCTGGCGGCGGCGGCCAGCACGGGTATCGCGGGTATTGCGAGCGCGAGCAGCAGCACCCAGGCGAAGGGCACGTGCACGAGCACAGCCGGGACCGGCTTCCCGGCGGTCCCGGACACCGTCATCGCCGGTATCAGCAGATTCGCGAGCAACAGGCCTATTCCGAGGCCGACCGCTGCCGCGGGAACGCTGAGCATGAGCTCCTCCAGGCAGAACAACCTGGCCTGTGCCCGTGGCGGCACGCCGAGCGCACCGAGCAGCGCCCGCTGCGACCGCCTGCGGCGCGCGCTCGCGGCGACGCTCACGCAGAACCCGAAGGCCGCGAGCAGCGCGGCCGCGGCCGACATCGCCACCGCGCCCTGCACCGGTGCCGCCGACAGCGGCAGGCTGCGCAGCGCGGCGGCCTCGTTCGCTGCCGTCAGGACCGCTGCTCCCGCCGGCAGACCGGTGGGCGCAGCGCCGCCCGCGGTGCCCAGCCACCACTGCGTCACCGGCAGCGGCAGGCCGCCACCGCTCGCCAGCGCATCCTGAACCGCGGCCTGGTCAGCGATCAGCGCGCCGCCACCGGAGACCGTCGGGAACTGCGACACGGCCCCGACGATGCGCAGCGGGATCACCAGACTCCCCACCGTCATCGAGGTGACCGAGCCGACATGCAGGTGGTTGTCGTGCAAGAATGCGCTCGTCGCGATCGCAGGGACAACCCGGACCGGGTCGGTAGCCAGGATCGTGACCTGAGCCGTGAGGTCCTGCAGGGCGTACTTGCGCACGAGCACGGCGGGGATGGCCGGCGCGTTGCCCGGGTCGAAGACGAGCTGCTGAGCGCTGCCGACGGTGGGCCAGGCGAGCTCGACCGGCGGCACGGCAGCGGGAGCACCAGGCGTTCCGCCTCCGGCCACGCTGTTGACAAAGGCCAGGTCGGTCGCTGACACGGCGACGTCGAACCCGGCCAGCGCACGGCCGACGGCGAACGGCCGGCCGACCGGTCCCGCGGCTGCCGGGCTTTCTGCCAGCCCGGTGATGGTCACGGTCGCCGGATCACCGTGCTCGTTGCCGGCCGGCGGCCAGTTGTAGGTCAGCGTCAGGCCGAGGAACCGCAGCGGGTACCGGGCGCCTCCAGGCGGCGCGATCTGCGCCAGCCATTCGTGCGGGCGGCCGTCGGCGGCGATGCTGCCGGCCGGCAGCTGGTAGGTAGCACCGGTGGCGTCCTGCACGGTGACCAGTGCCGACACGGGCCCGAGCCCGCGGCCCGCGGCACCCGGTGCCACGCTCGCGGTGATCACCAGCCGGGCGGGCTTGCCCGGGATCGCCAGGCCGGCTTGTGCGGACGGAGTGATCTCACGCCACAACCGGGTTGCCGGGACGGCGGACAGGTCGCGACGCAGCAGCACGGTGGCCGCCGCCTGCCGGGCTGTGACCGCCATGACCACGCCGTCGCCGCTCGTGTACCCGGTCTGGCTGACGGCCACCGCGCTGGTGACGCCGGCGCGACTGCTGATCTGGTCCGCCCCGGACAGCGTCAGCGGCTGCTGGAGCCCGACCCGGACGTCCGCGCCGACCGCGAAGTTGGCCTGGTCGGTCACCGACTGCCGCCAGCTCGCGTACTGCGCCAGCGCGAGCGTGCCGGCCCCGACGGCGAGTATGACCAGCAGCACCGGCCCGCTCTGCCGTACTGGCCGCCGGCTGATCTCCCAGTTGGCCATCGCCGTGCCCAGCCGCCGGCCCCGCGCCGAAAGCCGCTCAAGCCCCCTGGCCGCGAGTGGCAGCAGGCGCAGCGCCGCGACCGCCAGCCCGGCCAGGGCCAGTGCCGGCGCGACCGCGATCACAGGGTCGAACCCAGCGGTCGCTGCCGCGCTGGCGGCCGAATAGCTGCGCAGCTCCCGCACGCACAGGACGGCGAGCACGATCAGCGCGACATCCGCGCCGGCCGCCGTCGTGTTCGCGACCAGCGCCTGCCTGCCACGGCGGACGCGCACTTCGGACACCCCGGCCGGGCGCAGCGCCGGCCAGATGACGATCAGCAGGCACATGGCAAACACGACCGCGACCGCCAGCCACGCCGCCAGCGACGACCCCGCGGCACCCGCGGTCAGCTTCGCGTGCCCAGGCTGCAACAGCGCGGCCAGCCTGCCACCGGCGAGCGCGCCGACCGCCGCCGCGGCAGC
>JASIGS010000251.1 GCA_030052355.1 Streptosporangiaceae bacterium
CGCATCCTGGCGGCGACCTGCTCGTCATGGGTGACGACCACGATCGTGGTCGCGGCGGCGTTGAGCTGGGCGAGCAGGTCCAAGATGGCGGCGCCGGTCGCCTGGTCCAGGTTGCCGGTGGGCTCGTCGGCCAGGACGATCGCCGGCTGGCCGGCAATCGCCCTGGCGATCGCGACGCGCTGCCGCTCGCCCCCCGACAGCTGGGTGGGCCGGGCGCTCAGCTTGTGGCCCAGCCCTACCCGTTCCAGCGCGGCGGCGGCCTGGCCACGGCGCTGCCCGAGACCTACCCCGGCGTACAGCAGGCCGTCGGCGACGTTGTCGAGCACCAGCTGGTGCTCGGCCAGGAAGAACTGCTGGAACACAAACCCGATGCTGTTCGCGCGCAGCCCGGCCAGCTGCCGGTCACTGAGCGTGCTGACGTCCAGTCCGGTGACCCGCACGGTCCCGGAGGTCGGCAGGTCCAGCGTTCCGGCCAGGTGCAGCAGCGTGCTCTTCCCCGACCCCGAGGGCCCGAGCACCGCCACCAGGTCCCCGGCTGCCACCTGCAGGCTCACGTCCTGCAGTGCGTGGACTGGCGGCCTGCCCAGGTAGATCTTGCTGACCTGTCGCAGGTCCAGCACCAGTTCCGGCCCGACACGCCGGGCCCCAGCGGCGGCCGGCTTGACTGCGGCGTGGCTGCTCATAGGCCGGGCACCACCACGCGCTGACCGGGCGTTAGCTTCCCGGTCACTTGCACCGTCCCGGCCGCGTCGTCGAACACGCCAGGTGTGACGCGCACCAGGTGATGCCCGCCTGGGCCGGTCACCTCCACGGCGTACCCGCCGCCGGGCTCCGCCAGCAGCGCGTCCACCGGAACGATCAGCACGTTGTTGACGCTGCCGGTGGTGAACGTGACAGTGACCGGAGCCTGGTTCAAGTTGCCGGCCGCCTTCGGGTCTGTCAGCGACACCATCACCGTGATCGTCGGCGCGCTCGAGCCGCTGCCGTTTCCCGGCGAGGATGGTGAGGTGGACGAGGAGGACGAGGCGGCGGACGCGGTGCTGATCTGGGAGATCACCCCCGGAATGACCGAACCGTCGGGCAGGGTGACGGATACCTTCTTGCCGGCCGCGACTTCGGTCTGCAGCGAGGCGTCCAGGCTCACGGTTACCACCGGGGTGAGCGAGCTTGCGGTCAGCACCACCGTCCCGGAGTTGGCTGGTGCCCCCGGCACTACGCCGGTGCCGAGGCCGGTGACCTGGATCTTGCCCGGCAGGAACACCGCCTGGCCCAGCGGCAGCGCCCCGGTGACGGTCAGGCCCAGGTGCGCCTGCAACAGCCCCAGCGCGTACGCGGTCTCGCCGCTGAAGTAGTCCCAGCCCGAGCGCGGCCCCAGTGCCGCCGCGGTCGCATAGCCGAGCGTGACCAGGTCGGTGTTCAGTTCGGTCACATCCGCGCCCGTCATCCCCTCCGACAGGGCCTGGTAGGCCGGCACGTTCCCGTAGAGCAGCACCACCGGCGCCCCGGACACCTGGTAGACCTCCTGGCCCTGGCGGATCGTCTGCCCGACCGACGGCAGCCAGGTGAACGTGCCCGCACCCGAACCCGACGCGGACGAGCTGGACCCCGCGGCCGATGACGAGCCGGGCACCACCACCGTGTAGGACCCGGCGTCGCCGAGCGTGCCATCCTCCTGTGCCTGCTCGGTCAGCGAACCCCGCGTCACCAACGCAGTTCCGGTGCCGTATCCGCTATTGCCCGCGGCCGGGGCCGACGAGCGGAATACGCCCGCCGCATCCGCCCCGCCCAGCCCGGCCGCCACCACCACGACTGCCGCCAATGCCAGGACCCAGCCGCGCCTCCGCCGCTGGTACCCGGTCACCTCGAGCCGGCGCGCCACCGTGCCGCCGGCTGTGTTCCCGCTGTCCCGTGCAGACGACACCACCTCGGCACGCGCGGCCCCGCCGGGCGCTAGCTGCTGCCCCACCGCCGGCCCGTCCGCCTGCTCAGGCGCGTCGGTACCGCTCATCACGTGCTGCCCTTCAGCCGGCCGAGTCCGGTCGGCTCGCTTATCGATTTCGGCGGCCCTCGCCGTTGTTCAACCCGCAGTGCAACGCTCTGCGCCGCCAGGAACCGCGGCGCGCAGCCCGGCCGGTCGGCTAGTCCGCCTTGGTCTCTCACCGCTACAAGCCTCCGGGTGGTACTTCTGGATGACAGGCTGGCTTCTTTTCGGGCACCTGCCTCCAGCCAACGGTGCCGCAGTCCGTGCCCGTGCCACATCGGCCGCCTGGCCACTCTCGCGGGCGCACCTGTAGCCTGCCGGCTTAGGCCTGCGGGCCAATGTGGCCGCATGGCCAGGCGGGTACCCTCGGGCGCATGGAGGCTCCGCCACGTCCGCCACTGCTCAAGCGGATGCCGCCGGGCGGGTGGATGGTTATCTCCTGGTGCGCGGTCCTCGTGTACGCCTTGGGCGGGAGTTTTCTGACACCTCGGCCGGCCGGGCCGCTGTGGAACCGCGTCCTGTTCGATGTACGGTGGCACCGCGTCCTGTTCGATATACGGATGAGTGCCAGCTGGCTAAGCTGGCCAGCGCTGGCCATGTCCGGCGTGGTGGTGCTGTCCGCCGTGCTCGTGCGCCGCTGGCCGCTGTCAGCCCTGGGCCTATTGCTGGCCGCAGCCATCACTGCGGCGAGGGTGCCGCAGCCCGCCGAATCAGATGCCTCCTTCCTGATCGCGCCGGCCGCTGTGGCGGTCGGCTTCGTCTCGGCCACGGCTTCGCGCCGGATCTCGGTCCCGGCCGCCGTCATCGCGTTTGGCGTGCTGGCGAGCTATGGGACTAACTGGCGGGGGGTAGGGCTGACCGCCGACTCCTGGCCGGTGGCCGTCGTCATCGCATGGCTAATCGGCCAGTCGATCCGGCAGAACAGCATGCACGCCGGGAGGCTGCGCACCCAGGCGGAGGCCGCGGCCGTCACCGCCGAACGGCTGCGGATCACCGGTGACCTGCACGACATGGTCGCGCACAGCATCGGCGCGATCGCCATCCAGGCGGGCGCGGGCAGCCGGGTCATCGCCACCCAGCCGGCCGAGGCCCGTCACGCCCTGAGCGCCATCGAGGCCACCAGCCGGGAGACGCTGGCTGGCGTGCGCCGCACGCTCGGCGCGCTGCGCCGCGCCGAACCAGGGGAAAAGCCAGGCCATGCGCCGGGACCAATACCGCCGCTGGATACGACGCCGCGTCCCCCGCTGCCCGCGCGCGTGCTCCCGGGCGTGTGGCTTGCCGTCTCCTGGTGCGCGGTCTTGGCGTATGCCGTCAGCGCCCAGGTGCTGGGGCCAGGCGGCCTCGTTATGCAGACACCACACGTGGAACGCCCGGTACCGACGAACGTGGCAGGTCTGCGCGACGTTCTGGATGGTGTCGCAGCGATGCCGTGGCCGCTGCTTACGGCAGCGGGCGTTGTAGCGCTTTCCGCCCTCTTGCTGCGCCGCTGGCCACTAGCGGCCCTGGCGCTACTGCTCGTGGGCGCCATGGCTGAGAGCTTCCTGCCGATCGGTGACTTCCCGACCCTGGCGTTGCTCTGGGCGCCCGGGTTTTTTCTGATCCCGCCCGCCGGTATCGCCGTTGGCTGTATCGCGGCCACCCGTTCCCGCCTGGTCTCGATCGGGGCCGCCATCTTCGCGGCAGGAGTGCTGGCCAGCAATTCCGACGGGGTGCCGCGGGGATTTCCGAACGGAACGTCCCCGGTGCTGGCCGCCGCCGTCGCCATGCTCGTCGCCTGGCTGATCGGCCAGTCGATCCGGCAGAGCCGCCAGCATGCCGGCCTGCTGCGCACGCAGGCCGAGGCCACGGCCGTCACCGCCGAACGGCTGCGGATCGCCCGCGAGCTGCACGACATGGTCGCGCACAGCATCGGCGTGATCGCCATCCAGGCCGGGACTGGCAGCCGGGTCATCAGCACCCAGCCGGCCGAGGCTCGCAACGCGCTGACCGCCATCGAGACCACCAGCCGCGAGGCGCTGGCCGGGCTGCGGCAGACGCTCGGCGCGCCCCGCAGCGCTGGTTCGGACCGCAGTCCGCATCCGGCGCCGCTCGAGCCGGCACCGGGCCTCGCCAGCCTCGGCCGGCTGACCGCGACCGCGATGGGCGCCGGCGTCCGCGTCGATGTGCGGAGGCGCGGGCAGCAGCGTCCGCTGCCCGCCGACATCGACCAGTCCGCCTTCCGGATCATCCAGGAGGCCGTCACCAACGTGGTCCGCCACGCCGGCACCAGCCAGTGCCAGGTCATCATCGATCAGCAAGATGACGAGGTGGCCGTCGAGATCGTCGACGACGGGCATGGCGGCACTGCCCACAGCACTGCCCACGGCACTGGATATGGCATCACCGGCATGCGCGAGCGGGCCCGGCTGCTGCACGGCGAGCTCAACGCCGGGCCGCGGCCCGAAGGCGGCTTCCGGGTGGCAGCCCGGCTGCCGCTGCCGGTGGCCGCAGCAGCCCGATGACGGTCCGGGTCGTGCTCACCGACGACCAGCCACTGGTCCGAGCCGGGCTGCGGGTCCTCATCGCTGATAATCCCGATCTTGAAGTCGCCGGGGAAGCCGGAACCGGCTCTGAGGCGGTCCAGCTGGTCAGGGAGCTGAGGCCAGACGTGGTGCTGATGGACATCCGGATGCCCGGCATGGACGGCATCGAGGCCACCCGGATGATTACCCGGGAGCCCGCGGCGGCCCGCGTCATCGTGCTCACCACGTTCGACGACGACGACTACGTCTACGCCGCGCTGCGGGCCGGTGCGAGCGGATTCCTGCT
>JASIGS010000252.1 GCA_030052355.1 Streptosporangiaceae bacterium
GGGCAGCCGCCGCTGTTGTCCGCACAGGCCGCCTCGCCGCCGAACCAGCCAGGGGCCACGAGGTCGACGATCTTGTTCGTCGGCGTCGTGCCGCCCGAGGACAGCGCGGCGATGTTGTTATCGACGTAGCTCTTGTAGCCGTAGTCCATGGCCGTCAGGCGGAAGTTGTCCACCGCGCCCGCCGCGATGACGTTCGGGTCCATGGCAGGCGCGGCGACCGTGCCTGAGTCGCCGCTGTCTCCAGCCGACGCGACCACGGTCACGCCCGCGGCGACCGCGGCGTTGTCGATCGACTCGAAGTAGTCAGAGAACGGGCTGCCGGGCACGTACTCGGCGCCGAACGACTCCGAGATGACGTTCGCGCCGTCGTTGGAGACCGCGTTGTCGATGCCCGAGGCGACCTGCGCCAGGGTCTGCACCGAAGGGTCGTATGGCGTGTTGGAGAGGTCGACCAGGGACACGCCGGGAGCATCGCCCTCGATGTAGAACGTGCAGTCAGACGGGATCGGAACGGTCGCGTTCGGGAGCGCGCCGGAGTACTGGTAGTCGACCGTGCCCTGGGCCGCGATGGACGAGGCGTCGCCGTAGAACTCATCGTTGCTGTCGTTGGCCGTGTAACTGGGTGCGTCGATGACGACGGGTGTCCCGTCCGGGCGAATGAAGTTGGGGTTGCCCGCGAGCTCATTCATGCCCTCGTTAGCGACGATGACGCCGGCGCCGGTCGCGATGGAGTTGCCCTCGTCCGGCGCGGCAGGATTGCCGTCCGAGGCGTGAATGTCGGCGTCGGCTTCCGGCTCCTCGAGCGGCTTGGACGGCCCGGCCGGATTGAACGGGCAGGTACCGGGAGCCGGCCCGCTGCGCTTGGCGACCTTCGTCACCCTCGGCACCGGAGCGGGGCTGGCTGGCGCGACCTGGACCTTGACGTCCGGGATGATCTCTGCGACCGCCGGGTTGCTGCGCAGCGTGCGGACCTCGGACGCGGAGACCGTCGCTGCTACCGAGTTGGGTTCGGTCAGCTGCAGCACACCGGTGCCGCCGCTGGACCGGATGCTCGAGACTATGGATGCCTGTTCCGACCGGGTGTCAGCCTTCAGCGCGCTGCGCTGAGTCCGCATGTTCAGCCTGGTGAGCTGGCTCTTCAGCACGACGATGACGGCGCCGCCCTTGGCCGCGCCGCCAGGCGCCGGCGCCAGCGGCGCGGCGCCGACGGTCTTAGCCTGCGACGCGGCGAGACCGGTGCCGCAAACGACGGCCAGCGCTGCTGCCGCCGTGACGCCTGCTCGTAACAGATGGTGCCGACCCTGATGCCTTCGCACGTCCATTTTCGCTCCGTTCTCGGACTCTCCCGACGTAGGGGACGTTTCCGGAAGTTAGCTGCCGTAACTAACCTCCGCCGGCCGTATGGACGCGTCAAGACCCGACCGCTCAATCTGATCTGCCGCCGGAACGCCGCCCGTTGGCGCTCTCGATTTCCTTGATCCGCGGAATTTGGATTAGTCGCCCGGAGGGAATGGCCAGCGATCCCGGACTCTGGCTGAACGACCAGGAAAACCGGCCGTAGGACCAGGAAACAGGAAGGTCACAGGATGTCCAGGATTCTTGTGACCCGCAACCTACGTTAGCTATCGTCGGCGGCATGAAGCCCCTGACTCGGCGCGGCGCGCAGGTCGCCGCAATAGCATCTGCTGCTTGCATCGGGCTCGCCGTGACTGCCTGCGGCAGCTCTACGACCACCACGAAACCCCCGAGTACCACGAGTTCGAAGCACAGCGGTGACGTCGACGTGTTCTCGGCTGGGTCCCTGGACACCCTGATGACCAAGACGGTCGCGCCGGCGTTCCACGCCGCGACCGGCTACACCGTCGTCGACACCTCTGCCGGGTCGTCGACCCTCGCGGCCGACATCAAGAACAAGATCGATGTCGCCGATGTCTTCGTCAGCGCCTCGCCGACGGTCACCCAGGGCCTCGAGGGCGCGAGCAACGGCAACTGGGTCTCGTGGTATGCGGACTTCGCCGCGTCGCCTGAGGTCCTCGGGTACTACCCCAAGAGCAAGTTCGCCAAGGACCTGCAGACGATGCCGTGGTATAAGGTCATCACGATGCCCGGGTTCCGCCTCGGGCGGACTAACCCGTCTCAGGACCCCGGCGGTGTGCTGGCCGCTGAAGCCCTCGATGAGACGGCGACCGCACAGCATCTCCCGGCCCTGAAGACGCTCGCGACGGAGACGTCAGATGAGTATGTGGAGAACACCGAGGAGGCCGACATCCAGACCGGGGCGCTGGATGCCTCGTTCATGTACGAGGCCGACGCCATCTCGCAGGGCAGCCCCTTCGTGACGCTCACCGGCGTCAGCCTCGCGGGAGACTACACGATCACGATCGTGAAGGGCGCCCCGCACATGGCCGCGGCCGAGGCCTTCATCGAGTTCCTTCTCGGCCCCACCGGCCAGGCCGAGATGAAGGCTGACAAGTTCGTCGTCGTCTCGCCTGCGACGGTGCACGGTTCCGGCGTGCCGAGCGGGCTTACGAGCCTGTTGAAGTCGTGACCTCTGGCAGGGCGCCGCGCCCGCTTCCTTGGCTCGGCGCCCTGCTGGTGCTCTATCTGGGGTATCCGCTCGCCGCGTTCATCTACCGCATCATCGGCGGGCACAACGAAGGGTGGAACGTCCCCGGCCTCTGGTCGGCCCTGTGGGTGTCGGTCGAGAGTTCCACCATCTCGGTGGGAATCGGCGTGCTGCTCGGCATCCCGCTCGCCTACGTGCTGGCTCACCGGCGGGGCTGGCTGTCCTCGGCGGTGGGCGTCATCGTCTTGCTCCCGCTGGCCGTGCCCCCGCTGATTTCTGGCATCCTGCTGATCTACATCGTCGGGCCGTACACGCCGCTCGGCTTGTTTTTCCGGCAGGACCTTACCCAGACGATGTACGGCCTGGTGATCGCCCAGTCGTTCGTGTCGGCGCCGTTCCTGGTCATAGTGGCCCGCAGTGCCTTCCGCGCCGTCGATCCGTCCCTGAACGATGTGGCCGCCACTCTCGGGCACGGCCCGCTGGCCCGGTTCTTCCGCGTCGACGTGGCCGCCGCCGCGGACGGGCTGTGGACCGGGGTGATCTTGATGTGGCTGCGGGCCTTCGGCGAGTACGGCACGACCGTCGTGCTCGCCTACCATCCCTACAGCATCCCGATCTACGTCGACAACCTGTTCTCCTCCGCGCCGCTGTCGGAGGCCGAGGCACCGACGATTCTCGCCTTCGGCGTCGCCATCCTGGCGATCCTCCTCAGCGCGATCGTCGTCAGCCGGGTCCGGCGCCCGGCCCGCGTCCGGCCCCGCCGGATCCCGGC
>JASIGS010000253.1 GCA_030052355.1 Streptosporangiaceae bacterium
GGAACATATCGGATAAGTGGGTCTACCGCACTGCCAGGGGATTCCTGGTCGTGGTGCGCGCCGTGCCGGAACTGATCCTGGCCATCGTGTTCGTGGTGGCGGTCGGCCTTGGCCTGGTGGCCGGCGCGTTCGCGCTGATCGTCGGCACCGTCGGGTTCATGTCCAAGCTGGTCGCGGACGGCATCGAGGAGGTGCCGCCGATGCCGCGCGAGGCGGTGCTGTCGGCCGGGGCGACGCGGCTGCAGGAGACGGCGACCTCGGTGGTGCTGCCCGCCGCGCCAGCCCTCGTGGGCAACAGCCTCTACATGCTGGACGTCAACTTCAGGTCGTCGACCATCCTGGGCCTCGTCGGCGGCGGGGGCATCGGCTTCATCCTGTTCCAGAGCGTGCAGATACTCGCCTACCGGACCACCGGCGCCGTGATCATCCTGACCTTCGCGGTCGTGCTGGTCATCGAGATCATCACCAACTGGGTGCGCAAGCACCTGATCTGACAGCCGTCACTCGAGTGCTGCCCGCACCCGGTTCAGCCCCTCCGCTCGCCAGTACGGCCGATCGGGCAGCTGGTCCTCGTCGCGCCAGCGCCACGCGCTGAACAACGCCCACATGAGCGCGCGGCACTGCCGGATCAGGTCGTGGTCCGCGCCCGGATAGTGCGCTGCAACACCTTCGGGGGCATGCGCGATGTCAAACTCGATCGGCCCGCGGCAGCACGTGCCGAGGTCGACGAACAGCGGCCCCCTCCTCGTACTGAGCAAGTTGCCCGGATGCGGCTCGCCGTGCAGAAGTTGCTCGCCAGCGCCGCCCCGGCTGATCGAGCCGCTCAGTCTGCTGAGCGTGGTGCTGAGGAGCTCCCGGTCGGAACCGGCCAGCGCCGGACTGCGCTGCCGGTCGTCAACCACTGCCAGCGCTTCAGCGATCCGGTCGGTGAAGTGCGGTGCGGTCAGCTCGGCCCGGCGCAGGGCGGCGTGCAGCCGGATGAGTACGCCCGCATATTCAGCCGGCGCGATCTCCGACCTGACGGGCTCGTAATACGTCCATAGCGAGATGACGAAGCCATCCCGGTTATAGACACGTGACCCGACCCGGGGCTCAAGCTCTGCCACCGGACCACCGGCTTCGTCGACACGGCTGGCAACCTCTACCTCGAGCTCGGAGCCGGCTTGATGCGCTGACGGCGCGACCCGGGCAAGAACATCACAAGGGATCAGGCGCACCGCGATGCGGTCTGAGTTGTGTATCACGACCGCGTCATCGACTTGAAGGCCTAGCGCGCGGGCTGTGGACCGCGCCGCCTCGACTGCCCGGCGAACCTCCGGTGCTTCCACTGCCCTACGGTACGACCACGGTGCCGGTCGCCGTCACGACGACAACGGGATCGGCGAGCAGCGCAGCGGTAGACGGGCTGCGCTCGGGCTGGGCGCGGCACACCACCCTTGCCTCGAAGGACAGAGTGCGGCTGCGATTGCCGACCCGCGTGATCGTGGCCGTCACCTCCAGCACGTCGCCCGCCAGCACCGGCGCGATGAACTGCACATCGGAGTACGACGCGAACAGCCCCTCATCCCCGTCAGAGCGGATGCACGCCTCGGTCGCCACGTCACCGAACAGTCCGAGCACGTACGCGCCGTCGACCAGGTTGCCACCGTAGTGGGCGTGGCTGTAGGGCACGTAGCGCCGGTGCGTCACGGTCAGCCCGAGCCGCCGATCGTCACTCACGCTGCCGCTCCCCCGGCGGTGCTGGCTCCGGCACCGGCCCCGACAACCGGGTCACCGCTGTCGGCAGCTGCCGTGCCCGGCGTCAGTGCGTGCGCCAGGTAGCTGGCGACCTCGCGGGGCGTCGTTCCCTTCCCGAAGACCTTGTCAACGCCGAGGCTGGCTGCCGTCGTCGGGTCGAACCGCGGACCGCCGAGCACCAGCAGCGGACGCTGCGGTGCGGCCGCGCCGAAGGCGGCTGCCATCTCGCGCGCGTTGCTGATGTGCGCGTCCCGCTGCGTCACCACTTGGCTGACCAGCACCGCGTCCGCTCGCTCGGTCCGGGCCCGCTCGACCAGCGCCGGTATTTCCACCTGGGAGCCGAGGTTGACCACCCTGATCTCCCGGTAGTACTCAAGGCCCTTCTCCCCCGCGTGTCCCTTGACGTTCAGGATCGCGTCGATGCCCACCGTGTGCGCGTCGGTCCCGATGCAGGCGCCCACGACCACCAGCTTGCGGCCGAGGCCGGTGCGGATGCGGAGGTTCACCTCGGCCGGGGACAGCAGCGGGAACTCCCGCTCGGTGACGGTCACCAGCGACAGGTCGACCAGGTGCGTCACCCGGCCGTAGACGACGAAGAACGTGAAGTCTGGACCCATGCCCTTGGCATGCACGACCATCGCCGGGTCGAGCCCCATCTTGCCCGCGAGCTGCAGCGCGGCGCCCTCGGCCAGGGACCGCTCGCCTTGCGTCCCGTACGGCACCGGCAGCGTGAACGACACCTGGATCCGCCCGTCGCCAGTGGTGTCGCCGTACGGCCGCACCAGCTGGCCGGTCATCGGGCGGCCCCGGCCGCAGTCAGCGACGGCACGCGGTGCTGCGGGTCGTCTCGTTCCCCTTCTTCGAGAATCTCCGACGCCGGATTGAAGTACCCGTCGGCGCGGCGGATGACCCCGTCCAGGCCCCGGCCGCCATCGGCCGGCCGCCTGGTGATGCCGAACGTGCCGTCGGCAATGGCGGCCAGCAGTCCCTGGTCACAGATCCGCTGGAGCAGCGCGACCGACTCGCCGAGCACCTGCTGCGCGCGGGCGTCGATGAAACCGCCTGGCGCAGGCACGAAGCTCTCCCCGAGCCGCCCGGCGGCGTCGCGCACGTACCGCACGTTCTCCAGGGCAAGATCACGATCGGACAGGAACGGCGTGTGGATTCCCTCGGTCATCATGCCGATCAGCAGTATCGACTGGCCGGTCATGAACCCGCACAGGTTGAAGAACGCGTCCAGCAGGTAGCCGGCGAAGACGTTGCCGGTCATGTGCTTGGTCGGCGGCATGTACTTCAGCGGCGCGTCCGGGAACAGCTCCCTGACCAGCTGCGCGTGCGCGAGCTCGAGCAGGAACGAGTCAGGCACCGCGGGATTGATCTCGAACGCGTGACCGAGGCCGAGCTGCCCGTCGGCCAGGCCAGCCTCCTTGCCGAAGAACTCGTTCATCAGCTGGCTGACGACCACAGTGTGCGCCGCGTCGACCGCGTCCGCGGTGGTCAGGTAGTTGTCCTCGCCGGTATTGATGATGATCCCGGCGCGCGCGTGCACCTGCCGGGAGAACCGCTGGTCGATGAACGTCCGGCGGGGGTTGATGTCCCGGAAGATGATGCCGTACATGCAGTCGTTCAGCATCATGTCGAGCCGCTCGAGCCCGGCCAGCGCGGCGATCTCCGGCATGCACAGGCCGGACGCGTAGTTGGTCAGCCGCACGTACCGGCCGAGTTCGCGGGAGGTCTCGTCCAGCGCGGCCCGCATCAGCCGGAAGTTCTCCTGCGTCGCGTAGGTGCCGGCGTAGCCCTCGCGGGTCGCGCCCTCCGGCACGTAGTCGAGCAGCGACTGGCCGGTAGAGCGGATCACCGCGATGATGTCTGCGCCCTCCCTGGCCGCCGCCTGCGCCTGCGGGATGTCCTCGTAGATGTCGCCGGTTGCCACGATCAGGTAGATCCAGGGCCGCGGCGGCTCAGAGGTCTGCTCGATCATCCGCGTTCGCTGTGCGCGGCTGGCGTCGATCCGCCCGATGCCGGCCGCGAGCGCGGCTCGCGCAGCCGTGCGCGCCGCGCGAGCGTCG
>JASIGS010000254.1 GCA_030052355.1 Streptosporangiaceae bacterium
AGGTGGACTTCGGCGCCACCGAGCACCAGCCAGCCGTCTCGCCATCGACGTAGGCGAGCACCCCAGGGCCCGGTTCGCTGGCGCATAGCGCGCGCATGTGGGCGACGCGGCCAGCCATGTCGAGGCTGGAATTGCGATAGGCCATGCAGACGCATCCGCTACCGCCTGGCCTGCGCGGCACCATGAACGACGCGAAGTCATCCCACCGCCCGGCCGCCGGCAGCACCTGGACTCCCACCAGCCGAGGATAGGCCGGCCGAGCCGGGCCCGGGACTCGGATTTCTGTCCCTCCCGCGGGTCGTGATCACGTCCAACGACGGCCGATTGACCAGAACGAGTTGCCGCTGATCGATCGTAAAGATACCGTAATACAGTTATATACGGTTAATAACGATCATTCAGATAGAGCGGCTTAATGTGGATCTTGGCGGTGGCAGTCGGCCTTGTTCGCCGACTGCAGCCAGGCATCCGACCCGGCGCGATCTCGGCCATCGCCCTCGCGGTCGTCGCGACCGGGGTAACCGGCGCGACGGTATGGGCAAAAGGCCGGGCGCACAGCCCGGTGCGGGCTGCCATGGTCGAGCTGCTCAGGTCCTATGACCCTGCGACGGGCCTCATCGGCAACTCGTGGTGGCAATCCGCCGTGGCGCTGTCGACCATCGAGACCTACGCGCAGACCACGGGCGACACTAGCTTCGACTCCGCCATCTCGGAGGCGTTCGCCGGCAACTCAAGCGGAAAGTTCGAGAACGGGGCCGACGACGACACGGCGTGGTGGGGCCTGGCCTGGCTGCAGGCCTATGACCTCACCCACGTCCGGTCTTACCTGGTGATGGCCGAGACCGACGCCGACTACATCCACCAGGACTGGGACGACACCTGCGGCGGCGGGGTCTGGTGGCTGCGGAGCCCGGAGAGCTACAAGAACGCGATCGCCAACGAGCTCTTCCTCGAACTGACGGCCTGGCTGCACAACACCATCCCCGGCGACACGAAGTACCTGGCGTGGGCGGAGGCCGAGTGGTCGTGGTTCGACGGCAGCGGGATGATCAACAAGGACGACCTCGTCAACGACGGCCTCGGCAGCAACTGCCAGAACAACGACCAGAACGCCTGGACCTACAACCAGGGCGTGATCTTGGCCGGGCTTGCCCAGCTGTACAAGGCCACCGGGAACCGCGGGCTGCTAAGCAAGGCCGAGGGGATCGCCGAGGCGGCCATCCGCGGTCTCACGGTGGGCGGCGTGCTGACCGAACGATGCCGCGCGGCTGACTGCACCCTTGACTCTGACACTGAGTCCTTCAAAGGCATCTTCGTCCAGGACCTGAAGGTCCTGGCCGAAACCGCGAAGACAACCCGGTTCAATGCCTTTATTCGCACCCAGGCCCGCTCCATTTCGTCTCACGACACCGGCAGCGACCATCGGCTCGGCATGTCCTGGGCGGGCCCGGCCACCGCGGATCCCACGTCGTTCACACAGGCAAGCGCGCTGGACGCCCTGGTGGCCTCCATCAACCTGCCCTAGCGCCGCCCGCCCCGGCAGATCACGCTTTCGTAGCGTCGGCATAAAACCCCGATCTGCGTGGGTACATTGAGGCAATACCACGCCGCCCTGGGTTCCGGGGTTGTGGGCGCACGGGGGGTAGCGGGGGCAACCCATTACCTGAGTCTCAGGGCTGAACGAACTGTCGTTCATCGAAGGCGGATGACATCCGGCATGAGTTCTGGCGTGCGCGCGGTTCGGCTTGATCCGGTCCTGCAAGACCAGGTAGCACAAGCCCGCCAGCCTGACCGCGCTACCCGTATCTACGGCTGGCTGGCGGCAACCGGGATCGCGGTCGCCCTCGTGGTCTTCATCGCGGCCTCGCTGGCCCGTGCTTCGTGGATGACGCCCCCTGTCCCCGTGCCGCCGGGCGGCCCGCCCTTCCAGATCGCCGGATGGCACGTGCAGCCGGGCGTGGTCACGGTCGCGCTCTGGCTGGCCGCACTTGCCGGAGGCCTGGGCGTGGCGGCCGGACTCGTCGCGGTGCGGCGCGGCGCCAGGCCTCCGGTGTGGCCGCTGCTTGCCGCCGCCGCGATAGCGGTGGCGGTGCTGGCCGTGCTGCCGCCTGCCGGGTCGACCGACGCCCTGGACTACGCGGCATTCGGCCGGCTTGTCGTGCTCGGCCACAGCCCATACGTCATGACGCCGTACGACCTGATGCGCTGGCACGATCCGATCGCCAGGTCGTTGCCGGAGGAGTGGGATCAGTACCCCAGCCCCTATGGCCCGGCGGCAACCGGGGAGCAGTTCCTGGCGGCAGTCCTGGGCGGCACGTCGGCAGCCCGCATCGTGTTCTGGCTGAAGCTGTGGAACGCCATTGCGTTCGGCGTGGTCGCGCTCGTGGCCGACCGGCTACTGCGCGGCGACCCCGCCGCCCGGCTGCGCGCCCATCTGCTGTGGACAGCCAACCCCCTGCTCATCTGGGAGCTGATCGCGGCCGGGCACCTCGACGTGCTGGCAGCCGCTGCCGGAATGCTCGGCCTGATCGTGGCGTACGGCTGGCCAGCCGTCGGCAGATCGACCCAGCCAGGACTCTGGCAGGCGCTGGCCGGCGGAGCCCTGATCGGGCTGGCGGCCGATATCAAGATCTCGTTCGTGCTCTTCGGCCTGGGCCTCGTGCTGGCGTTGCGCCGCTGGCCCAGGGCGCTGGCAGCAGCGGCGATCGGCGCGGTGGCCGTGCTGCTTCCTGGTTACGCCTGGTTCGGGCCGGCCGCGGTCCGGGCGATCCTCCTGCACGGCAACCGGACCACGGCAGACAACTTCTATCAGCTGTTCTCCGCGTCTCCCGATGGGTTCCTCATGCGGCACATCGCCGTCGTGGGTGCCGTCCTCGTGGTCGCCGTCGCGATACTGGTCCTGCGCCGGCTGCCCGGCCTGGAGACCTCGCAGCCGGCCATCGCAGCCGCCCTGGCGGTGAGCGTCGCGTGGCTGTTCCTGTGGCCCTATCAGCTGCCGTCCTACGACGCGATGGCCATCTGCCTGCTGATCCTCATGCCCGCCTCATGGCTGGACTGGCTGATAGTCGCGCGGTTGATCGCCGGAACCATCGCGCTCATGCCAGGCAACCCCGGGCCCATCGTCGGTAGTCGCCTGCTAGCCGACATCTACCACGATGACCTGGTTCTGATCGTGCCCATGGTCCTGCTCGGGGCCGCCCTCGGTCTCGTGGCGCTGAGCCTGTGGCCGAACTGGCGAATCTGGCGGGTGTTCCGGGTGATCCCCCGGCGCGCGTAGCCGCAGGCAACGGCGACCGCGAGGACAAACAGCGCGAGTCCGGTTAGCACGTACAGGTTGCCGAAGAGGAGCTGCCAGCCGTGCCAGTGATATTCGAAGTACCACGTCCTGTCGCCGAGCCGCTCGAACGTGCCGGGGTTCGTGTTCGGCGGAATCCAGATCAGGCCCATCCAGAAGCCCCCGAGGTCTATCGGCTCACCCCAGAGGAACCCGGGCCAGGCTCCGAAGATGGCGGGTAGTAGCAGGGCGGCCGACGCAAAGCCCCATCGCCGCAGGCCGCGCGCCCGTATCGCGTACACGGCCAGCATCGTGGCCGCGGGAGCGATCCAGACCCAGTGATGGTCCCAGCTGATCGGCGAGATGAGCAGCCCGGTCAGCGCGCAGGTCAGCACGGCCGGCACGTGGTGTCCGGCGCGGTCAATAAGCGCCGCGGCACAAAGCCCGATGACGAGCGTGACGACGGCCACCGCGAGCCAGATGGGCTTCCCGGCCGCGATGCTCCCGGCCAGCCGCGTGATGATGGCCGCCAGCGACTGATTGCCTTCCCAGCCGACAAATCCGGTCCGGCTGGCCTTGAGGAACAGGCCGCCGAACCACCACTGGCGTGAGTCGGCGGGCATCAGGATGAACCCGAGCCCGATCGTGGCCGCGAACGTGCCGGCCGCCACCGCCGCCTGCCGGTACCGCCGGGTGAGCAGCAGGAAGGGGATGAAGAC
Organism: Streptosporangiaceae bacterium; assembly: GCA_030052355.1. The sequence goes on from JASIGS010000254.1 coordinate 3,994, forward strand.
CAGCGGCGTCAGCTTGATCCCGGCAGCGATGCCGACCCCGGCGCCCTTCCACAGGCGCCGGTCGGGCTGAAACATGTCCCACAAGATCAGGGCCATCAGCAGCAGCTCGATCTGGCCCAGGAACAGCGTGCGCTGCACCGGCTCGGTCCACAGCAAGGCGCCGGCCATCAGGAGGGTCCCGCCGAGCCTGGCGATCCCGATCCGGTAGCCGAGACCGCCGAGCGTGACCCAGATCGCCGTCACGAGCGCCGCGATGTTGACCCCGATGGAGAGCTTGAGCAGCACCGGCCACTTGGGCAGCGCCAGCACGGTGAAGACCAGGGCGGCGAACGGCGGATAGGTGAACTTCAGCCCGAGTCCTGGCCAGTTGTACAGCGAAGCGGCCCGCGTGGCCCTGAAGGGCGGCCTGATGCCAGCCGCGACGAAGCCGGCCCGGCGGTAGACGCCGAGGTCGACGGCTTCAAGCCAGCGGAATTCCGGCTGGGTGGCGGTGAACGCGAGATACCCGCCGAGCGCCACCGCGAAGACCGCCACCCCGGCGATGAGCAAGGCGCGTGCCAGCGCCGGCCTGACCGGCGTTGCGGGGGAAGCGTCCCCGGCCACGGCGGTCACGGCGACACCGCCAGCAGTCGGATAAGGGGCCCCACCGAGCCACACTAACCCGCGCCACCCGCGCGGCAACGGTCCGCGGTCACGCTATGACTCCGCCGTGAACTGGAGATTGTTCTTCCAATACCCGGCACGCCTGACCCAGCTGCGGCCACAACACTCCAGCGCCCGCTAACGTGCGGTTGTGAGCATGCCGAGGATCGGAGTCAGCGTCGATCTTGTCGTGCTCACCGTGCGCATCGACCAGCTGACCACGCTCGTATGGCGGCGCGACTCGGAGCCCTATGCAGGCATGGTGGCCCTGCCCGGCGGGTTCATCCGGCTCGACGAGGGACTGTCCGAGGCCGCGGTGCGGGTGCTGGCGGAACGTGCCGGGCTGCCCACCAACATCGTGCACCTGGAGCAGCTCCGCAGCTATGGCTACCCGGACCGGGATCCCACCAGGCGAGCGGTCTCGGTTGCCTACCTCGGCATCGCCCCGCGCCTGCCAGCGCCGGACCAGCCGCAGATGAGCTGGCAGCCTGTGGCCGCGCTCCCCGAGATGGCATTCGACCACGCCAGGATTCTCCGCGACGGGGTAGAGCGCGCCAGATCCAAGCTTGAGTACACGCCGCTCGCGGCGGCGTTCTGCCGTCCGGAGTTCACCGTCGCCGAGCTTCGCCGCGTCTACGAGATCGTCTGGGGCACCGCGCTCGATCCGCGGAACTTCCACCGCAAGGTCACCGGCGCCGAGGGGTTCCTCGTGGAGACCGGCTCGGTGAGCGTATCGGGCGGCGGCCGCCCGGCCCAGCTGTACCGGCGGGGGAACGCCGAGCTGCTGTACCCGCCGATGCTGAGGCCACGGGCGGGTCGCAGCGACCCCGCCTACATCGAGACCCGCGCGGAGCCAGGCTAGCCTGGTAGACCTGAATCGAGCAGTTCAGGAGGACGACGGTGTCCGACCAATCCCCGCGGTTCCGGCAGGTTCTCGACCAGTTCACCGGGTACAAGCCGGGCAAAGCTCCGTCCGCGGGCCACCCGCGCTCCTTCAAGCTCACGGCCAACGAGTCGCCCTACGACCCGCTGCCGTCGGTGGCGGCCGCCGTCGCCGATGCGGCCGCCCGCGTCAACAGGTACCCAGATAACGGGGCCGCTGAGCTGACCGAGGCGATAGCGGGCCGGTTCGGCGTGCCGGCCGGGCACGTGGCGGTCGGCTGCGGGTCCGTGGGCGTCATGCAGCAGCTGCTGGAGGCGGTCGGCGAGCCCGGCGCCGAGGTGCTGTTCGCCTGGCGGTCGTTCGAGGCGTACCCGTACCTGACCGACCTGGCGAACGCGACCCGGGTCGAGGTGCCGCTGCGCGACGAGACGCACGACCTGCCCGCCATGGCCGCCGCGATCACCGACCGGACCAGGCTGATCTTCGTCTGCACGCCGAACAATCCGACCGGAACCGCGGTGCACCGGGCCGAGCTCACCGAGTTCCTTGACCAGGTGCCGCCGGACTGCCTCGTGGTGCTGGACGAGGCGTACGTCCAGTACGTCCGCGACCCGGACGTCCCGGACGGGATCAGCCTGTACTCGCGGTACCCGAACGTGGCGGTGCTGCGCACATTCTCTAAGGCCTACGGGCTCGCCGGGCTGCGTGTCGGCTTTCTTATCGGGAACGAGCCAGTAGCGCAGGCGGTGCGCAAGACCATGCTGCCGTTCGCGGTGAATTCGCTGGCGCAGGTCGCCGCGGTCGCCTCGCTGGCTGCCGAGTCGGAACTGCTCGAGCGGGTGGAGCGGGTGGTGAAGGAGCGGGACCGGGTGCGGCACGAGCTGCTCGGTCAGGGCTGGACCGTGCCGCCGAGCGAGGGCAACTTCGTCTGGCTGCCGCTACGTGAGCGATCGGCCGAGTTCACGCAGGCGTGCGACGCCGCCGGGGTGGCCGTTCGGCCGTACCTCCCCGACGGCGTCCGCGTCACGGTCGCCGACCCGGAGGCCAACGACGCGTTCCTCGGTGCGGCGGCCACCTACCCGCACAAGGCCTGAGCGCCTGACCCCGAACCCGCGCGCCCAGCGTGCCGGTCAGCCATCGTCCTGCCACGGGTTGATCACGCGGACCCCGGTCTCGGCGAAGTCGGTCACGTTCCGCGTGGCAAGTTCGGCCTGTCGTGGACGGCAGATCGCAGCTATCTGCGCATCCAGTGCGTCGATCGGCATGCCGAGCTGGTCTCGCCGGTTCACTATCAAGGCGTATTGCTCCGCGGCGACGAGGTCGAAAGGCAGGATTTTGTCGTTGAACCTGCCGAAGATCCCGACGGCTGCGGTTGTCAGCTCGTCCCGTCTGTGCCCACTCGGAAGCCGTTCGATGCCGTAGCGGATTTCGGCTGCCGTGATCGCTGTCGTGTAGAGGTCCGGGCCGGCCTGTCTTGCTGCCCACGCCCATACTCGTGGCGCGGGCGCCGGGCGCATCAGCTCCGATAAGACATTCGTGTCGACGATGATCATCGCGTTGTGCCCGCTGCCCGAGATCGCCTGCTACCCGAAGTCGACTGCGCGAGGTCGGCTTGCCCGCGCGGGTATGTCGAGTTCGACGCCGCCCAGCTCGCCGAAGCGTTGCATGACGGCATGCAGCAGGCCGGCCTCCTCGTCGCGCTCGATCACTGCGTCGGTCAGGATCTGGCGTGCCTCGGCCTCCATCGAGCGGCCGTGTCGGGCGGCCCGCAATCTCAGCCGCTCCTTGACCCGGTCGTCCAGGTTCCTGATGACTACCGACGCCATACCGCCCTCCTCGTGCTATCAATGATAGCACGAGGAGGGCGGCGCCAACGGCTAGCTGCAGTGCGACTGGGTAGCTGCGCCTTCACACGCCAACGCGTCCGTGCGCACCATCGGCCGGGCGTAGCTTCTCGGCCGGGCGGGCCGGATGCGCGCACCAAGCGACAGGAACGGGCGCCTGATGGCTGCGGCGAGCTCGCCGTTGCGGGCGTTGAGCTCCCGCTGTTCCTGCGGCGTCCTGACGCGCTCCGCCTGGTAAAGCAGGTCCGTGTACATGCCTTCCACCTCCGACATTCACGCTAGGGAGGCGGTGTTCCCGCGGTGTTCCCGGCGGTTAATGGGCGGAACCCGAGCTGACCACGGCGGAATAATGGACAGGTGGTCGATGTCGCCGAACAGGAGAGGCCGGCTGACCTGGCGCTGACAGTCAGGCTGCTCGGCCCTTTCGCGGTCAGCCTGGAGGGCCGCGCGGCCAGCCCGTGGCCGCGGCCGAGCGCGCGGCGGCTGTGTCAGCTTGTCCTGGTCAGCCCCGGCCGCCGGGTCAGCCGCGACCTCGCCTGCGAGGAGCTGTTCCCCGGCCTCGAGCCGCGCGCTGCCGCGCGGGCGCTGTCCAAGGCGCTATCAATGGCCAGGGCCACGCTTGCCGAGCTCGGCGAGCCCGCTTCGTTGCTGCTCGCTGCCGACCTCACCCACATCTGGGCGTCGGAGGATGCACAGGTCGACTCCGAGATGCTCCAGAGCGCGCTGCGCGCCGCGCTGGCCCTGGAGCCCGGAGACGAGCGAGATGACCGGCTGGTCGCTGCGCTCCAGGAGGACGCTGAGTTGCTGGCCGATGAGCCCTACGCAGACTGGGCGGCGCGGCCACGGGAGCGGCTCGATGCGCTTCGCCAGGACGCCCGGCTGGCTCTGGCCAGGGACAGGGCGAAGGGCACCGGGCGATCCGGGCCGCAGGACGTGGTTGCGGCCTGGCAGTCGTGCCTGGACCACGACGCCGCATCCGAGGAGGCCGCGGGCGCGCTCATCCGCGCCTATTTCGCCGCCGGACGTCCGGAGCTTGCCGCTCGTGCATTCGAGCGCTGCCGGAACGCGCTCGAGGACCTGGGCCTGCGCATCTCGCCGTCGCTGCAGAAGCTCTACTCGGCGGCCGCTCCCGCCCCCGCCGCGGATCCCCCGGCACCGGCCGCGCCTAGTCCGGCTGAACAGCCGCCGCCGCGCGAGGAACTGCGCACGATCACCATGCTGTTCGCCGAGGTGGCTCCCGCGCCGCGGCCGGTCGGCATGCTGGGCCTGGAGACCCTGGGTGCGCTGGTGGGCGGGTCCCTGGCAGCCGTTATCACCGAGGTGGAAGCGCTTGGCGGGACGGTGACCTCGGTATCCGGCCGCGGCTTGCAGGCGATGTTCGGCGCGCCCACGGCGCACGAGGACGACCCGGAGCGAGCGGTCAGGGCCGCCTTCCGCGCGCTCTCGGCGACCGCGGCCAGCGCCGACGGCATGACGCTGGCTGTCCGGATCGGCGTCGAGACCGGTCCCGCGCTGGTCGGCCCGATAGGGGGCGGTGCCAGGGTCGAGTACGGCGCGGTCGGCGACGTGGTCAGCGCGGCGGCGGCGTTGCAGTCGTCGGCGCGGCCAGGCACGGCGCTGATCGGCCCGGCGACGAGGGCGGTCACCGATCACCTCTTCACCTGGAGTGGCCGGGAAGAGGTGGCGGGCGGCACTGGCACCCGGGCGATGCTCGCGAGTTACCTGGACGCTCCGCGGGCGCGGGCCGGCCGTCAGCCCGGCCTGGGCGGGAGCGCACCGGTGATCGGCCGGCAGGCGGAACTGGCCGAGCTCGGCCGGGCGCTCCGTGACGCCTTCAATGGCCAGGGCTCGCTCGTGGTCCTGACTGGTGAGCCGGGAATCGGCAAGACGCGGCTGGTGCAGGAGTGCCGCAAGCTCTTCATGGCCCGGGTGGGCGCCGCGAGCGGCCGGCTGCCGCTCTGGCTGGAAGGACGCGGGACGTCGTACGCCTCCGCGACCCCGTATGGCGTCTACCAGCAGCTGCTTGCCAGCTGGGTCGGGGTGGCACCGGACCAGCCGGCGGAGCGATTCCGGCCGGCCCTGGAAGATGCGCTGACCGCGCTCATGGGGAACTCGAACCTGCTAGTTCCGCTGTCGCGGATGATGGGCATGCCGGATCAGCCGCGGCTGAGCCCGGAGGAGACGCAGCGGGCGATCTTTGACGCGGTGCGGTCGCTGGTGACGCGCTTCACCGCGCTCGGTCCGACCGTGATCGTGCTGGAAGACCTGCACTGGGCCGATCCGACGTCGCTCCGGCTCACCCGTGAGCTCGCGTCGCTGGCGGCAGGCAGACGGCTGCTGTTGCTGGCTACCACCAGGCCCGGTGCCGGTGGCCAGCCAGGCGCCTCTTGGCGTCGCCCCGATGGTGCCGTGCCGCAACCCCGGCGGGTCGTGATGCGCCCGCTACCCGGGCCGGCGGCGGAGGCGCTCGCCAGGTCGCTCCTCGGCGAGAGCGCGCGGCCTGAGGTCATGGACGCGGTGCTGGCTAACGTGGACGGCAACCCGCTGTTCCTTGAGGAGCGCATCTCCTCGCTGCTCGAGACGCGGGTTCTGACCCGGGAGGACGGCCAGTGGCGGCTCGAAGGGACACCCGGGTCGTCGCTGCCCCAGGTCCTTGACCGGCTGGTCCGATCCAGGGTCGACCGGCTGAGCTCGGTCGCTCAGGAAGCGATCCGCGCGGCCGCGGTGCTCGGCACCGAGTTCACGCAGGCGCTGCTCGCGGCCGTGGGCCCGGCGGGAGCACCGCTGGAACCGGTACTCGACGAGTTGTGTGCGAGCGACCTGCTGCACGAACTGCCCGGCAGCAGTGAGCCGACCTTCCGGTTCCGGCACGCCCTGATCCAGGAGGCCATCTACCTGGGCCTGCTGCGCGCAGAGCGGCGCCGTCTGCACGGCCGGGCCGCCAGCGCGCTGGAAGCGGCATCCGGCGGCCGCCTCGAGGAGGCCGCCGCCCTGCTCGGCCACCACTTCGCCGCCGCGCACAACGCCGGGCGCGCCGTGTACTACCTGGAGATGGCTGGCGACCACGCGACCGACGCGTTCGCCAATGACGAGGCGGTGTCCTCGTTCCGCACCGCGCTCTCGCTCGTCCACCGGCAGGACGGCGCGCGCTCGGCGACCGCAAGCGCGGCAGCCCGGCTGCAAGGCAAACTTGCCAACGTGCTCTGGCGCACCGCCCGGCGCGAAGAGGCCAGGGAGGCGTTCCGAGCGGCGCTGCCGCTCGTCGCCAGCACAGACACGCTGCTCAGGGGGCATATCTACACCCGTCTCGGGCGGCTGGAATTGGCTGACCACCGGTTCGACGCCGCGGCCGAGGCCTTTGACGCCGCTGGGGCTCTGCTCGGCGATGACCCGCAGCAGATGGACGATGCCACCGTTGAGCAGTGGCTCGAGTTGATGGTGGACGGCCGGGCGGCCCTGCACGGTATGCGATACGAGCCGGATCGCGAGCTAGCAGCGCTCGATGCTGCGCGTCCGGTAGTGGATCGCGGGTCCCCGGCCCGTCAGCATGCCTTCTATAAGGGCCTCGCACTGCAGGCGCTGATTCGGAACCGGTACCGCTCCGACGACACTGACGTTGCCAATATGCGGAAGAGTCTGGAGACCGCCAAGCTGACCGGCGAGGAAAAGGATGCGGCCTACGCCACGCACTTCCTCGGCTGGGTCTACTGGCTGCGCGGCGACCTAGCGGAGGCTCAGGACCTCACGCAGCAGGCCCTGACCATGGCGGAACGCATCGGGGAAATCCTGCTGCAAGGCATGAGCTTGGAGGGGCTGGCCCTGATCGCGATGCGTCGTCACGACACAGAGGCGGTACGGTCCCTGATGCCTCGCGCCGCGGCGGCAGCTGCGGCGATCGGCACCACCGAGTACGTGGCCGGCGTCAAGGCGTGCCAGGCCTGGATCGCGTGGCGGGACGGGCGGCCGGCCGACGTGATCAGGCTGTCCGGCGAATACCAGCAGATCGGTTCGACCGCGTTCGGCTCTTGCGCTCGCTATCAGTGGGTGTATCTCTGGCCGTTGATCGGCGCGCAGCTGGCTGTCGGTGCGACGGCAGAAGCTGTGGCCGCGGGCCGGCAGATCCTCGACCCGTCGCAGCAGCTGCTACCCGCCGAGCTCATGGCCGCGCTGGGGGCCGCGTGCGACGCCTGGGACCGGAGCGAGCCGAGTAAGGCAGCCGCTGGCCTGCGCGCAGCGCTCGACCTGGCTCACCGGCTCCGCTACATCTAGGAGAGCAACTCGAAATCGATGTCGAGCAGGCGGTAGGTCGCTGCGGCGCGCTTGTCCCTGGTCACCAGCCGGATGCCGGGTTCGGCGGCGGCTGCACCGACGAGCGCGTCATAGACCGCGCCGCCAGCGATGCCGGCCCCGGCGAGGTCGGCGAGAAGCCGGTTCTGGGTCTCAGCGCCAGGAAAGTAAGCCGCGGTGAAGTTCGCTGCCAGCAACTGGTGCACCGCTCGTGGTGTGCGGCGCAGCGGTGGCGGCAGGCGGGTCAGGACCGAGTACGTCTCGAAGGCAGCGTGCCCTGCGAGGCCGACGGTGCGCTTGCCTATCGCCTTCACGGTCGCAGCATGATGCTCATGATCGACGACGACGAGCGCCACCGCGACACTGGTGTCGGCCAGTGCGCCGGGCTGACTATCGCTGGTCGGCATCGCGCAGCGACCTGACGGCGTCATCGTCGATGTGACCGCCGGTGGCGGGGATCACCAGCCGCCCGTCTTCGTCGGCGAGCTCGTCGCTGGCTACCGGCTCGACGCGGAGCGCGACCCCGTCGGGCGTGACCTCGACCTCGCCCGGCACCAGGCCCAGGCTGTCCCGCAATGGCTTCGGGATCACCAGTCGACCAGCCTTATCGATGGTGGTACGCATACCATAAGAATACCATGCACATGGCGATGCCCTGGGACCTGCCGCGCGGACGCGGCATCGCGCGGCATGGCCGATGATGGATCCGATGAAGCTCCACGTGATCCACGAGAACCCGGACTGGTACGCGCCGCTGGCGGCTGCCTTCGACGCGGCCGGCCTGCCGCACGAGCCGTGGCTGCTCGGCGACGCCGTCATCGACCTCGACGAGGAGCCACCCGCCGGGGTGTTCTGGTCGCGGATGAGCGCGTCCTCGCATACCAGGGGGCACCCGTTCGCCAAGGACCAGGCTCGCGGCGTGCTGGCCTGGCTCGAGAGCCACGGCCGCCGCGTGGTCAACGGCCGCCGGGTGATCGACCTGGAGATGAGCAAGGTCGAGCAGCTTGCCGCGCTGCGGGCAGCCGGCTTCGACGTGCCCAGGACGATCACCGTGGC
>JASIGS010000255.1 GCA_030052355.1 Streptosporangiaceae bacterium
GAGCTGTCCCTGGCGGTCAGACCGCCGTGGTCGGCGCCCGCTTGGTGGGCTGCCTGATGGCCAGCTTGCCGTTCTGCATGATGCCGAGCTTCTGCGCCCGCCGGGCCACCGTGCTGTCGTGCGTGACCAGCACCAGGGTGAGGTGGTGGTCGCGCCACAGCTTCTCGAGCAGCCCGATGATCTCGTCCCTGGTCCCCTCGTCGAGGTTCCCGGTCGGCTCGTCGGCCAGCAGTACCTTCGGCTCCTTGACCAGCGCCCTGGCGATGGCGACCCGCTGCTGCTGACCGCCGGACAGCTCGGACGGCAGGTGCCTGGCCCGGTCAGCCAGGCCGACGTCTGCAAGCGCCCGGGCCGCCCGTTCCCGCCGCTGCTCGGCCGGCACGTGCAGCGGCACGAGCGCCGCCTCGACGTTCTCCTGCGCGCTCAGCGTGGGCACCAGGTTAAAGGTCTGGAAGATGAACCCGATGTCTTCCGCCCGAACCTTGGTGACCTCGCTCTCCCGCAACTGGGCGAGGTCCTTGTTGACGCCGTCTCCGAGCATGATGCTGCCGGACGTTGGCCGGTCGAGCCCGCCGAGCATCTGCAGCAGCGTGGTCTTGCCGTGGCCGGTCCGGCCCTGGATGGCCAGCCACTCGCCGTCATCGATCACCAGGTCCACGCCGCGCAGCGCGTGCACGATGCCGCGGCCCTTCGGGTAGTCCTTGGTCACGCCCGTCAGCTTGTACATGTGTCCTCTCCCTGGGACGCGTTGTCAGTCCGGTCAGCTCGTGTTCGCGCGCTCACTCGACCCTCGCCAGTGCCGCAGCCGGCCGCAGCCGGGCCGCCCGCCAGCCGCCGAACCCGCCGGCGATGAGCCCGCCGGCGATGGCCAGCACCACGGCCAGCACGATCGCGTCAAGCGTGACCGGAGCGGTCAGCGGGACGTGCACGGTCGGGGACGACGTCAGCGCACCAGCAAACCGGTGGAAGCCGCCGCTGCTAGAGCCGCCGCCGGGGAACCCGCCGCCACCGGTACCGCCGCCGAACCCGCCGCCACCGGTACCGCCGCCGAAGAACCCGGCGCCGCCCGGAGTAGCGCTGCCGGTCGTGGTTCCGACGGTAGCGCTCAGCGGCTTCGAGAGGTGACTGACAAGCGTGGAGCCGAGGAAGCCGAGGCCGACGCCGACGACACCGCCGATGACACCGATGACGAGCGCCTCGCCGACGACCTGCCCGACGACCCGGCGGCTGGTCCAGCCGAGGGCCTTCAGCGTGCCGAACTCACGCACCCGGCGCGACACGGCCGACCCGGTCAGCAGGGCGGCCAGCAAGAACGCCGCGATGAGGACAGCGATCGCCAGCCACTTGCCGAGATTGCTGACCAGACTGGAGGCGCTGGTCACCGAGCCCGTCAGGTTCTTGGCCAGGGTGCTCTCGTTGTTCACGGTTGAGCCGGGGATCGTCTTGGAGATGGCGCTCGACAGCGTGCCGACACTCGCCGTGCTGTCGGACGCGACGTAGATCGTGTTGACGTAGCCCTTGAGGCTCTTGCCGTCCGACGTGCCCAGGTCCTGCGCCCGCTGCAGCGGGATGTAGACGTCCGTGGAGCTGCTCGCGCTCGACGAGGAACCGACGATGCCGATGACCTTGAAGCTGGTCTTCGCCAGCGTCACCGTGGAACCGACCTTGAGCTTGTCGCTCGTGGCGTAGTTGGTCGAGATCAGCGCGACATCCGAGTTGGCGTCCGAAGCCGCCAGCGTCGTGCCGGACGTCAGCTTCAGCGTGCTCAGCGGGCCGAGCGCGGCGCCGCTTCCAGTGACGTCGACGCCCTGCACGCCGATCGGGGTCGGGAAGCTACCCGATCCCCGGAACCCGCCGCCGCCCCCGCCGGGGGCGCCGCCGGACGAGCCACCCGAGCTCGAGCTCGGGATGGTGAAGCTGATCTTGGAGTCGCTCAGCGTCAGCCCGCCGGCGACGGCCGCGACGTTGCTGAGCTTGGACACCGCGGTCACGTCGCTGTCCGGCAGCGTGCCGAGCCCGGTGCTGGAGAGGCTGTCCACGCTGACCGTGGTGCCTGCCTTCGGCCTGCTACCGCTGCTGCTGCTGCCCGGGACGCCGAAGTGGAACCCGCTGCCGCCGAAGCCGCTGCCGCGTGTCGGCGTCTTGGTCACGGTGATGTCGGTGTCCTGGCCGTACAGCGAGTGGAGGACATCGCCCTGGGCGGCCTTCACGCCGCTGGACAAGGCCGTGACGGTGATGACCAGGCCGATGCCCAGCGCGAGACCGAGGGCGATGATGCTGGCCTGGCGCGCGCGCCGGCGCAGCTCGCGCCTCAGGTAGGTAATGAACATCAAGCACTCCTCGAAGGAACGGATTGGCCACGGCCGCCGACCAGGCCAGGGGTCGCGTCACCGCTTGACGGGCAAGCCACGCCCGCCCTGGCGCGGGCCGGCGGGGCCACCCAGCACGGGCCAGCCTGCCCGCGCTGTAGTAATGGTGAGGCACGTTCCTGAATGGACGCTGAATGCGCTCTGCGAACTGGCAGGACAGGCTGCCCGAGGGCAGCGACCCTTTAAATCGGGGCCTGCCACTGGGCCGGCTCAGCCGATCAGCGGGAGCCTGGCGTCGCCGGATTCCGCTCGGCCAGAGGCTGCCAGGATCCAGTCGAAGTCGTCTGACAGCCCTGCGGGCCTGTCGGGGATGGTCCGGCGCGCGAGAAGATCATCCAGTATCGCGGCGGTCGCCGAGATGCCTTCGGGCGTGGCGATGCTGTCGCGGCCCAGCGCCTGGGTCAGGTCGATGCCGTGCACCACGGCCTCGACGATGCGGCTGGCGACGAATTCGTCGACCCGCATCGAGGCGAAGTATCCGGGGCCAACCGTGCTCGCGGGAACGGCCCGCGCGTCGGCTA
>JASIGS010000256.1 GCA_030052355.1 Streptosporangiaceae bacterium
TTCACCTGCTCCATGGGACGGGGATCGGGCAGGCAGAAGGCGTTGATGCCGGCGGCGTGGTAGACGACGGAACAGCCGACCACCGCGCGGCCCAGGCTGTCGGTGTCCAGCACGTCGCCGGTCACCGCCTCGGCACCCTTGCCGCGCAGCGCCTCGGCCGCCTGTTCCGTCCTCGCCAGCGCCCGGACCGGCCGTCCCTGCGCGACCAGCGCGTCGACCAGGGCACCACCGACGAATCCGCTGCCGCCGGTGACGAGGACCGGAGCCTGGTCCGCGTCGGGCGGCGCAGGGTCAGGGAGCACGGGCTCGGTCACTGACGCACCCCCTTGAGCACGGTTGAGATATGGGTCAGGTAGCTGCCGGCCGACAGCACGGTGACCACAGCAGCCACCCACATGGCCCACTGGTCCAGGTACATGATTCCGAGCCGCTGGTCGTACCGGAGGATGGCCAGGATGATCGCGACAAACTGCACGTTGAACTTCAGCTTGCCCCAGATCGACGGGTAGACCACGGTTCCGCTCGAGGCGGCCGCGGCCTTGAGGCCGAGGACGGCGATCTCACGCGCCACGATTATCAGGGCCACCCACGGCGAGGCGCGGCCGACCGATACCAGCGCAATGAGCACCCCGGCGATGAGCAGCTTGTCTGCGGTGGTGTCCAGGAACACGCCGAGCTCGGTGGTGCGGCGCCATCGCCGCGCCAGGTAGCCGTCGAGGAAGTCGGTGGCGCAGGCCACGGTGAACAAGATCGCCGCCGCCACGTAGGCGTACTGGACCGTGGGGCCGACCAGGATCAGCGCCATCACCGGGATCGTCAGGACCACCCGCGCCAGGCTGATGCCGTTGAGGTACAGCGCCGCGCGTCGATGATCCATGATTACGAAAATATCCGCTCTGTACTACGCCGCCGAGGCGGCAACCCGGGATTCAGCATGTCACACGGCTGCCGCAGCAGCGTCCCGGCACCGCAGGGCCCCGGCCTGCGGGCCGGCGGCCACGCCGACGGGCCCGCCGGAGCGCCCAATCCTATGCCCCGCCAGACGTTGTGGCGGTCAGGGGCGCGAGGCCTGTCGCAAGGACTCCGCACCTCGCCCGATTAGTCCGATCTGGCCGCTTCCCGGTCGGCCCCTAGGGCGTGGCTACGCCGGACTAGCTCCCTGACCGCCGCCGCAGACGGGAGTTCGAGCGCCTGCCGGGCTAGGCCGGCCGCGCTGGTGACGTCGGTGGACCTGACCGCCTGCTTGACCGTGCCGATGGCCGCCACGTTCACCGACAGCTCGCGCACGCCGAGGCCGAGCAGCAACGGAACCGCGAGCGGGTCGGCGGCCAGCTCGCCGCACACGCCGATCCAGCGCCCTGCGGCCACGGCGGCAGCGGCCGCGCGGCCGATCAGCGCCAGCACAGCCGGGTGCAGCGCGTCGCTGAGGCTGGCCACCGAGGACACCTCGCGGTCGGCGGCCATCGTGTACTGGGTCAGGTCGTTCGTGCCGACCGAGAAGAAATCCACCTCGGGAGCGAGGCTGCCCGCGGCGAGGGCGGCGGCCGGGACCTCGATCATGATGCCGGTCTCCATCGCGCCCTCGGCCGGCACCGGGACACCCTCCGCCGCCAGCGCGAGCCGGGCGCCGGACACAAGCTCAGCCGCGGCGCGGACCTCGCCCTGCGTGGCCACCATGGGGAACATGAGCCTGACCGGGTGCGTGGCCGCCGCCCTGAGAACGGCTCGTACCTGGGGGACCAGCAGCTCCGGCCTGGCCAGGCCGAGCCGGATGCCGCGCTGGCCGAGCTGCGGGTTCGGCTCGGCGGGCATCGGCAGGTAGGACAGCTGCTTGTCGGCGCCCACATCCAGGGTCCTGACGATGAGCGGGCGGCCGCCGAGGATGCCAGCGATCTGCTCATACACCGCGGCCTGCTCGTCCTCTGTCGGCATGCGATCCGCCGAGAGGAACAGGAACTCCGTCCTGAGCAGGCCGACACCGTCTGCTCCGGCCGCGACCGCGCGGTGGACCTCCTGCACCGACGCGGCGTTCGCGGCAACCTCGACCTTCGTGCCGTCGGCGGTGACGGCGGGCTCGAACGCCGCTGCCTGTGCCCGCTCGGCGGCCTGCAGGCTGGCCAGGCGCGACTGCTCGGCCGCTGCCAGTTCTGCCTCGCCGGGGCCCACCAGCAGCGATCCCTGGTCGCCGTCGAGCAGCACGTGCGTCCCCTCGGCGACCGCCAGCACCGCGGGCCCGAGACCGAGTACCGCCGGGATGCGCAGCGCCCTGGCCAGGATCGCGGCGTGTGACGTCGGGCCGCCGTAGGCCGTGGCTATCCCGCTGACGTCCGCCGTGTTCAGGCCCGCGGTCTGCGCGGGCGTGAGCTCGGCCGCGATCACGGTTCCCCGGCCGGTGAGCTCCACCCCGCCCGCGCCCAGCAGGTGGCCGAGTACCTGGACCCGGATACTGTCCAGGTCGGCGGCACGCTCCCGCTGATAGGGGTCGGAGAGGCGCAGCCACTGCTGTGCGACCTCGGTCACCGCGCCGT
>JASIGS010000257.1 GCA_030052355.1 Streptosporangiaceae bacterium
CTGACCAGAGGCGCAGCGGGGCGACGCGAGCTCGCGGACCCATCGGGTGCTCTCGCGGCGCGCAGGGTCGCATCGCTACTGGCGATCGCCCGCGACGCGGCTCGCGACGGCAGCCCGCACGACGTGCTGTGGGCCGTGTGGGACGCGTCCGGGCTCGCCACGCGATGGCAGTCGGTCAGCGCGGCTGGCGGACCACGTGGTGCCGTCGCGGATACCGACCTCGACGCCGTCGTTGAACTCTTCGACGCGGCGGCTCGCTTCGCGGCGCGGCTACCGCAGGGCTCGGTCGCCTTGTTCCTCGACAGCATCTCCGGGCAGGAAATCGTCGGTGACACCCTGGCCCAGCGGGCGTCACGCGGCGAGGCCGTGTCGGTGCTCACCGCGCACCGGGCCAAGGGACTCGAGTGGGAGCTCGTTGTGGTCGCGGGCGTACAGGAAGGCAGCTGGCCGGACCTGCGCCAGCGCGGCTCCCTGCTCGGCATGGACGAGCTCGTGGACATCGTGGCTGGCCGTGACCCGCAAGCCGGCGGGGCGGCGGCGGTCGCTGCCAGTGCCCGGCTGCTGGCCGAGGAACGCAGGCTGTTCTACGTCGCCGTCACCAGGGCGCGGCGGGCACTGGTCGTCACTGCTGTCGGCGCCGCCGACGGCGAGGAGCAGCCGTCCAGGTTCCTCGCCGAGCTCGCGGGCGACGAGATCGAGGTCGAGCGGGTGGCGGGCGCCGGGATGCGCTGGCTGTCGCTGCCGTCCCTGACGGCGGACCTGCGGCGGCACGCGGCCGACGCCAGTCTTCCTGCCCACGTGCGCTCGGCGGCGGCGCGCCACCTGGCGGCCCTTTCCGCCGCAGCCGTGCGCGGAGCGAACCCGGACCGCTGGTACGCGCTGACCGAGCCGACCGCGGCTGGCGAGCGGCTGGCGGGGCAGGTGCGGATTTCCCCCTCGCAGGTGGAGAAGTTCACCAAGTGCGGGCTGCGCTGGCTGCTCGAGGCCGCCGTCGGAGTCCAGCCGCCCGGCGTCGCCCAGCAATTCGGCGTCCTCGTGCACGCCGCAGCCGCGCTGGCTGCCGAGGGCGCCGACGACGCGGACGTCACCAAGCGCATCGACGAGCTTTGGCAGCACCTGGACTTCGGCAGTCCCTGGTACGGCGCGAAGCAACGCGAGAAGGCCGAGCGCATGGTGGCGAAGTTCCTCGACTGGCACCGTGGCAACCCGCGCGAGCTCGTGGCCGTGGAAGAGCCGCTGCGAGTCAGCATCGGCGACATAACGATCACCGGCCAGGTGGACAGGCTGGAGCGGGACGCCGACGGACGCGCGATCGTCGTGGACATCAAGACGGGATCCAAGCCGTCCGACGCCGACCTGGACCGCAATCCTCAGCTCGGCGTCTACCAGCTCGCCGTGCTGCTCGGCGCGTTCGAGCAGTTCGGGCTCACCGAGCCCGGCGGGGCCGAGCTGGTCCAGGTCGGCAAGGCAGCGCTCAAGGCGACGGTCAGGGTGCAGCGCCAGCCGAGCCTGCTCGGCGACCCTGAGCGGGACTGGGCACAGCAGCTCGTGGAGACCGTGGCGTCCGGCATGGCGGGTCCGGTGTTCCAGGCGATGGCGAACCCTGGCTGCCGGGCTTGCCCGGTCGCGTCCTGCTGCCCGGTCGACGAGCGGGGCGGCCAGGTGACGCCGTGACCGAACTCAGCCCCGCTCGGCTCGCGAGGTTGCTCGGCCTCGCCGAACCCACGGCCGAGCAAGCCGCCGTCATAGGCGCACCGCTCGAGCCGCTGGCGGTGATCGCTGGCGCAGGGTCTGGCAAGAGCGAGACGATGGCCGCCAGGCTCGTGTGGCTGGTGGCCAACCAGCTGGTGCTGCCCGAGCGCGTGCTCGGTCTCACCTTCACGAGGAAGGCTGCGGCGGAGCTGGCGGACCGGGTCAGGACCCGGCTGGCCGCGCTGCGCCGCGCTGGCCTGCCGACGGCGGCTGACGGGCCTGGCGAGGACGGGCTGGCCGGCGAGCCGGTGATCGGCACCTACCACGCCTATGCAGGACGGCTGATCGGCGACCACGCCTTGCGTGAAGGTCTGGAGCCGTCGCTGCGGTTGATCACGCCTGCCGTCGCGTGGCAGCTCGCTGCCCGGGTCGTCGCAGCCTATGACGGCCCGATGGACTCGACCGACTGGACACCGGCCACGGTCACCGCGGCCGTGCTCGCACTGGCCGGAGAGCTCGCCGAGCACCTTCGCGACCCTGCCGACGTCATCGAGGTAGGCCGGTGGCTCAGCGAGTCCGCGGCTTCCGCTGAACGGGCGCCCGGCGGGCGGGGATCGCCCTCAGGCCGGCTCCCCGGCGCGGTCAGGGACATGCTGGGCTGCCAGCGGACAAGGGAGCAGCTGCTGCCCTTGGTCACCGCGTACGCCGCAGCCAAGGCGGCCAGGGAGGTCATGGACTACGGCGATCAGATCGCGATCGCGGCCAGGATCGCGGTCAGGCACCCAGCGGTCGGCCAGGCCGAGCGTGCCCGCTACCAGGTTGTCCTGCTCGACGAGTACCAGGACACGTCCCACGCGCAGCTTGTCCTGCTCAGCGCGCTGTTCGGGGGAGGCCACCCGGTGACCGCGGTAGGCGACCCTTGCCAGTCCATTTACGGCTGGCGCGGCGCCAGCGCCGGGAACTTGCGCAGGTTCAGCGCGGACTTCCGGGCTTCTCGTGGCCAGCCCGCGCCAGTCCGTGCGCTGTCGACGAGCTTCCGCAACACCGGCGCGGTGCTCGCGGCGGCAGGCGCGATTCAGGCAGAGCTGAGGGTGGCGGCACCGGACGTGCCCGTCCTCGTCGCGCCGGCGGCGCGGGCGGGCCGGGGCCTGGTGCGCTGCGCGCTGCTGGAGTCGGCCGAGGCCGAGGCGGCGTGGGTCGCGGACGAGGTGGTCCGGTTGCTCTCGCTGCCGCCCGGGCTGGCACCCGACGGCGAACCCTGGCCCGACGGCGCCGGGGCGGCAGACCACGGT
>JASIGS010000258.1 GCA_030052355.1 Streptosporangiaceae bacterium
GCCTTCATCTTCCGGCCCATCGCCTCTGACGTCAGGAACCTGCCGTTGTACGTCGAGGTGACCGTGATGGCCGCGCTGGTCGTCTTCGGCTGGCTGGTGGACACCGTGGCCGGGGCGCTGATACGCGCCGATGACATCGGCAGCAGGTTCTCGGTCGCGCTGGTCGACGAGATCAGGCTGCAGTGGCTGCTCGGCGCTGCCGTCGGCGCCTCGGTGCTCATCACGGTGCTCGGCGCCGAGGTCATGGGGCTCGCCGAGCTGGCCGTCTTTCTCGGGCCGCTGCTGGTCACCCAGCTCGCGTTCCGCCGCTACGCCGGGATCCGTGCCACCTACCTGCAGACGGTCCGCTCGCTGTCCAGGGTCACCGAGGTTGCCGGCTACGTGGAGGAGGGGCACTCTCAGCGCGTCAGCAGGCTGGCGGTGGCCGTCGGGCGGGTGCTCGGCATGAGCGAGCCAGAGCTGCTGGCGCTCGAGTACGGGGCGCTGATGCACGACATCGGCCAGCTGTCGCTGCGCGACCCCATTCCGGGCGGGGCCACCCTGCTGTCGTCCGCTACTGACCAGCAGCGGATCGCGGAGCTCGGCGCGGACATCATCCGCGAGGCCGGAGTCCTCGACGACGTGGCCGAACTGGTCCGCTGCCAGAGCTGGCCGGCGTCGCACAACCCAGCGCCGCCGCGCGGCAGCATGATCATCAGGGCCGCGAACGCGTTCGACGACATGGTCGGCGGCACCGCGGACCGGGAGCGGTCGCACGCCGCCATCGACCGGCTCCGCCTAGACCCCGAGGAATACGACGGCGGCGTCGTCGCCGCGCTTGCCGAGGTGGCGGGGCGTCGGCCTGTCTGGCGGCTGTAAGCTGCCGGGCGTGCTGGAGTCGGTCCTCGTCGCAAACAGGGGTGAGATCGCGCGGCGGGTTATCTCCACCGCGCGCAGGCTCGGCGTCCGCTCGGTCGCCGTCTACTCCGAGGCCGACGCCGACCTGCCGTTCGTGCGCGAGGCAGACGAAGCGGTCCCGATCGGGCCCGCCCCGCCCGCTGCCAGCTATCTCAACCAGGCAGCGGTGCTGGCCGCTGCCAGCCATGCAGGCGCCCTGGCGGTCCACCCCGGCTACGGGTTCCTGGCTGAGAACGCCGAGTTCGCGGCGAAGGTGGAGGCCGCCGGCCTCATCTGGGTAGGCCCGCGCCCGGAGTCCATGCGTCAGATGGCCGACAAGATCAACGCCAGGAATTTGATGGAACGTGCCGGCGTCCCCGTCTCGGCCGGGACTCGGGAGCCCGTCGCTGACGTAGCCGCCGCCCTCACAGCGGCGGATGAGATCGGCTACCCGGTGATGATCAAGGCCGCCGCCGGCGGCGGCGGGATCGGCATGAGTGCCGCCGCCGACCCGCAGCAGCTTGCCGCCGGATTCGAGACCGCCAGGTCGCGGTCAGAGCGGTTCTTTGGCAACGGCGACATCCTGCTCGAGCGGTTCGTCGAGCGTGCCCGCCACGTCGAGGTGCAGATACTGGGGCTGGCTAACGGTCGCATCCTCGCGCTCGGCGAGCGGGACTGCTCGGTGCAGCGGCGCCACCAGAAGGTGGCGGAGGAGACGCCGTCGCCCGGCGTGGACGCAGCGCTGCGGGCCAGGATGCTGGCCGCGGGCGTGCAGGCCGGCGAGGCGGTCGGTTACCTGGGCGCCGGCACCGTCGAGTTCCTCGTCGACGTGGCTGCCGGCGAGTTCGTGTTCCTGGAGATGAATACCAGGCTCCAGGTGGAACACCCGGTGACCGAGCTGGTTACCGGGATCGACTTGGTGGAGCAGCAGTTCCTGATCGCCGAGGGCAGCGACGTCAGCTTCGACGCGGACGCAGTCCAGCCCGCAGGGCACGCGCTGGAACTGCGCGTCTACGCCGAGGACAGCAAGCGCTTCCTGCCGAGCCCAGGGACGATCTCGGACTGGTCGGCCCCGGCCGGGCCGGGCGTCAGGGTCGATGCCGGATATTCGGCGGGTAATGTCGTTACGCCCTTCTATGATCCCTTGCTAGCAAAGCTGTGCGTGCACGGTGGCAGCCGGGAGGAGGCGCTGGAGCGAGCCCGGGCTGCCGTGGGGTCGTTCCGGATCGACGGGGTCAAGACGAACCTGCAATTCCACGCGGACCTGCTCGAGTCCGCCGAGTTCTGCAGCGGCGACTACGACACCTCGCTGGTGAGCCGGCTGCGGCCGTAAGGAGGATGAGTGGCAGAGGTCCGCGCTGAGATGGTGGCGAACGTCTGGAAGGTGGTGGCGGCTCAGGGCGAGTCCGTCGCTGACGGCGACACGCTGGTGATCCTGGAGTCCATGAAGATGGAGATCCCGGTGCTGGCCGAGGAGTCCGGGACGCTCACCACGCTTGCCGTCGCTGAGGGCGACGTTGTGCAGGAGGGCGACCTCATCGCGGTGATCGAGTAGGGGCACCCGCCGGGGCGCGTCACACGCCGGTTGTGGAGCGCGGGTAGGCGTCCTTGGCGTCGGTCACGACGTTCACCAGGTACGGGACACCGGAGTCGAAGGCGCGCCGCAGCGCCGGGCCGATCTCGTCCGCTTTCGTCACCAGTTCGCCCGACCCGCCGAGCGCGGTCACGACTTGGTCGTAACGGCACTCCGGCTGCAGGTCGGCCGCGACGTCGTAGCCGTACAGGGCCTGCATCGGGTGCTTCTCCAGGCCCCAGATGCCGTTGTTGCCGCAGATCATGACCACCGGTAGCCGGTGCCTGACCAGCGTGTCGGCGTCCATCAGTGAGAACCCGGCCGCGCCGTCGCCGAGCAGGAGGACCACCTGTGCCTGCGGGCGGGCCAGCCTGGCGGCGATCGCGTAGCCGAGACCGGTCCCGAGGCATCCGTACGGGCCAGGGTCCAGCCAGCAGCCTGGCTGCCCGGGTTCGAGGTGCTTGCCCGCGTAGCTGACGAAGTCGCCGCCATCGCCGATGACGACGGCGTCGGGTTCGAGGATTCTGGCTAGCTCGCCGTAGATGCGCAGCGGGTGGATCGGGTGCGCGTCGCTGCTCAGCAGGGCCGCGTCGGCCGCGACCGCCTGCCGCGTGGCCGCCTGCAGCCTCGGCAGCCAGTCCGCTGCCCACCGCTGGTGGCCGGGCACGGCCGCGTCAGCCAGCGCGCTGAAGATCGCAGCCAGGTCGCCCGCGGCGGCCCCGGCGAGTTCGAGATGCGTGGCTAGCTGGTCCTTCGCGTCGGCCAGGTGAACCACCTTGGCGCTGGTCCCCGGGTCGTTCCTGCCGCCGAACTTTCCGTAGCCGAGCCTGAAGTCGAGCGGCGCCCCGGCCACTATCACCAGGTCCGCCTCGGCGAAGGCGAGGGACCTGGCCCTCGTCGTCAGCAGCGGATGCCCGGGAGGCAGGATGCCCCTGCCCTGGCCGTTCGCTATGACCGGCAGCTGCAGGCTCTGCGCCGCGGCCCGTGCGGCGCCGTCAGCGCGGTCCATCCAGACGTCCGAGCCGAGCACGAGCACCGGCCTGCTTGCCGCGGCGAGCAGCCGCGCGATCTCCTCGATCGCTGCCGGGTCGGCCGCGGCGGGTGTCCCGCCGCGGAGCTCGGTGGCGTGGTCAGCCGGGCTGTCGCCGGGCGCCTCGCCGCCGGTGCCGAACAGCGCCTCCAGGCTCGCGTCGAGGAACACCGGTCCGCGGTGGCGTGTCGTGGCAATCCGGAATGCCTCGCCCACGGCGGCGCCGACGTGGCCGGGGCTGTGCTCGGTCCAGGCCCGCTTGGTCACCGTGGCCAGCAGCGGCGGGTGGTCGAGTTCCTGCAAACTGCCCGACCCCCACCGGGAATCCGGAGCGCGGCCGGCGAGCACGACCACGGGCGATCCGTTGAAGTGAGCAGTCGTGACAGCGCTGACGCCGTTTGTCACGCCGGGCCCGGCGGTGAGCACCGCGAGCCCGGGCGAACGCGTCAGCCGGGCGGTAGCTTCCGCCGCGAAGACGGCGGTCTGCTCGTGCCTCACGTCCACGATCGGCATCGGCGGGTCGGCCTTGACGGCGCCGTCGTAGATCGGGAAGACGTGCCCGCCCGACAGGGTGAACATGATGGTCGCGCCGCCCTGACGAGCAGCGGCGACGGCCTGCGCTCCGCCGTGCGGGGTCTGGTTCATGCCGCGACGTTACCAGCAGGTAGGCACAAACGGATGGGGGTCAAGGCCCAGCGCGGGTGGTCATGACACCCGGTGCGGCCTGCGATGATGGCTGGGTGCCGACGCTGAACGACCTTGCTACCCGGGCCAGGATCCAGCCCAGGGACGTGGAGTGGCTGCACGCTCTGGTTTCTGACTGGCAGCTGCTCGCCGACCTGTCATTCGCCGACCTGGTGCTATGGGCCCCGCTGCCAGACTCGAGCTGGCTGGCGCTCGCGCAGATGCGGCCGACGACCGCGCCTACCGCCCTGCCAGAGGACGTGGTGGGAACGATCAGGCCAGCCAGCGACCGGCAATTCCTGGTGGCGGCGTACACCGAGCGCAGGATCTGCAGGGAAGGCGACCCCGAGTGGACGCGTGGCGTACCCGTGCGGCACGAGAGCATCCCCGTGATGTTCGAGGACAGGCCCGTGGCGGTGATCGAGCGATCCACCAACCTGAGCGCCGCGCGCACGCCCAGCCGGCTGGACCTGGCCTACCTCAAGGCCGCCGACGATCTGACCCAGATGGTGGCGGCCGGTATGTTCCCGGGGGCGGGCAAGGAGCCGACGCTGGTCCGCTCGCCGCGGGTGGGGGACGGCCTGATGCGGCTCAGCCGCTCGGGGAAGGTGACCTACGCCAGCCCGAACGCGATGTCGGCTTACCGCAGGCTCGGCGTGACCGCCGACATCGTCGGGAAGCAACTGGGTCCGCTGACGGCCAGGCTGTCCGCTCACCGGGATACCCTCGGCGACTCGGTAACGCTGGCGGCGAGCGGCAGGGTGCACGCCGAGACAGAGGTGGAGGCGAACGGCGCGGTCGTCCAGCTGCGCACCATCCCGCTAGTCGTGGACGACTCGGACGCAGGAGCACTGATCTTGCTCAGGGACGTCACCGAGCTCCGGCACCGGGAGCGCGAGCTGCTCACCAAGGACGCCACGATCCGGGAGATCCACAACCGGGTGAAGAACAACCTGCAGACCGTCGCGGCACTGCTCAGGCTGCAGGCGCGCAGGCTGCGCGAGCCGGAGGCCAGAGATGCCCTCCACGAGGCGGTCCGCAGGGTCGGCTCGATCGCGATCGTGCACGAGACGCTGTCGCTCGTACCGGACGAGGTCGTGGACTTCGATGAGATCGTCGGCCGGGTCGCGATGATGGCCGGCGAAGTCTCCGCCGCCGAGTCGAGGGTGACGCCGACGCTGGTCGGCGAGTTCGGGCTGCTGCCCGCGTCCGTCGCGTCTCCGCTCGCCCTGGTGCTGACCGAGCTGCTGCAGAACGCCCTGCAACACGGCTTGAGCCAGCCGGACCACGCGGCCGCGGGTTACCTTGAGGTCGCCGCCAAGCGGGAGATAGGACGGCTGACCGTGACCGTGACCGACAACGGTGTGGGCTTGCCAGGCGGCTTTGACCTGGACTCGACGCAGAGCCTCGGCCTGCAGATCGTCCGCACGCTTGTGCTGACCGAACTCGGGGGCCGACTTCAGATTGATCCCCACGACGATGGCGGCACCCGGGTACTGGTGGAACTGCCGCTGGAGGAGCCGCCACTGCCCGCGCAATGACGCGGCACAGTTACGAGATAGTCAGCCAGAAGAGACTTTGCCGACAGCAGAACCCGACGGGAAGGTTGCCCGCCGGGTTCCTGCGTTCAGGCGCCAGCTCGCGCGGCGACCCTGCTCCGGCGCTTGACTGCGCGCCGCTCGTCCTCGCTAAGCCCGCCCCAGACACCGGCGTCCTGGCCGCTTTCCAGTGCCCACTGCAGGCAGGGCTCGACCACCTTGCACCGCTGGCACACTTGCTTGGCCTCGTCGATCTGGAGCA
>JASIGS010000259.1 GCA_030052355.1 Streptosporangiaceae bacterium
AGCGGCCTGCCACGGCCGAGCACGCGACCGACGCCGCCGGCTCGCTGGGCAGCGCCGAACCGGCCGGGCGCCGCCATCGTCCAGGACGCGGCCGCCATCGTGATCGCTTCTGCCGACGGCACCCTATGGTGTTCGCGCACCGCTTCCACGTGCTGGCCGCGCAGGTGCACAAGGATCGACGGGATGTCGATCTTCACCGGGCACACCTCGTAGCAGGCGCCGCACAGTGACGACGCGTACGGCAGCGTCGCGTTGTCCTCGATGCCGGTCAGCTGCGGTGACAGCACGGCGCCGATCGGGCCCGGGTACACCGAGCCGTACGCGTGCCCGCCGGTGCGCTCGTAGACGGGGCACACGTTCAGGCACGCGGAGCACCGGATGCAGTGCAGCGCCTGCCTGCCCACCGGGTCGGCCAGCGCCGCGGTCCTGCCGTTGTCCAGCAGCACGAGGTGGAACTCCTCCGGACCGTCGCCGGGAGTGACGCCGGTCCACATCGAGGTGTAGGGATTCATCCGCTCCCCGGTCGACGAGCGGGGCAGCAGCTGCAGGAACACGCCCAGGTCCTGCCATCTGGGCAGGACCTTCTCGATGCCCATGACGGTGATCAGCGTCTGCGGCAGCGTCAGGCACATCCTGCCGTTGCCCTCCGACTCGACCACGCACAGCGTCCCGGTCTCCGCGATCGCGAAGTTGGCACCGCTGATGCCGACGCGCGCCGACAGGAACCTGCGCCGCAGGAACAGCCGGGCGGCCTCAGCCAGCGCGGCGGGCTCGTCGGTCAGTCCCGGGTCGACGCCATCCATCTCGCGCAGGAAGATCTCGCGGATCTCCGCGCGGTTGCGGTGGATGGCGGGAACGAGGATGTGCGACGGCCAGTCGTGCCCGAGCTGGACGATGAGCTCGGCCAGGTCGGTCTCGACCGCGGTGATCCCGGCGCCGGCCAGCGCCCTGTTCAGCCCGATCTCGTCGGTGACCAGCGACTTGACCTTGACGACCTCGCTCGCGCCGGTCGCGGTCACCAGCCCGGTGACGATCTGGCACGCCTCCGCCGCGTCCCGCGCCCAGTGCACAGTGCCGCCGCGCAGGGTGACGTTCGTCTCGAGCTGCTCAAGGCAGGAGTCGAGGTGCGCCATGGCACCAGCCTTGATCGCCTCGCCGGCGTCCCGCAGCGCCTCCCAGTCCGGCAGCTCGGCGACCACCCTGGCGCGCTTGGCCCTGATGGTCCTCGTCGCGTTCCCCAGGTTGTGCCGCAGCTGGGTGTCCGCCAGCGCGCGACGCGCCGCGACCGGGAACGGCTCGTTCCCCCGCAGGTTGCCGGTTCCCCGCGGCGCCGCGGGCAGGCCAAGGAACGTGCTGGTCACGACGCGCTCCCGTCCCGGGTCGAGGCCAGGATCTCGGCAAGGTGCACGGTGGTGACCCCGGTGCGCAGCCGGGACAGGCCACCGCCGATGTGCATGAGGCACGAGCTGTCGGCTGCCGCACACGCGTAAGCACCGGTACCAAGCACGTTGCGCATCTTGTCGGCCAGCATGGCCGTGGACACGTCGGCGTTCTTCAGGGCGAACGTGCCGCCGAACCCGCAGCAAACCTCGGCCTCCGGCAGCTCGGCGAGCTGCAGCCCACCGACGCGGCGCAGCAGCCGGTACGGCCGGTCGCCGAGCCGCAGCAGCCGCAGCGAGTGACAGGTCGGGTGGTAGGTCACCCGGTGCGGGTAGTAGGCGCCGACATCCTCGACGCCGAGCACGTCGAGCAGGAGCTGGGACAGCTCGAAGGTACGGGACGCCACGGCCTCGGCCCGCCGCGCCAGCTTGTCGTCGCCGAACTGCCGTGCCAGCATGGCGTGCTGGTGGCGGACCGATCCCACGCAGGAGGCGGACGGGGCGACGATCACGTCGCTGTCCCCGAATGCGTCCACGTAGTTGCGTACCAGCGGCAGCGCGTCGCGCTGATAGCCCGTGTTGATGTGCATCTGGCCGCAGCAGGTCTGCGCGCGCGGGAACGTCACCTCGTGACCGAGCCGCTCGAGCAGTGCGACCGTCGCCTTGCCGACGTCAGGGAACAAGGTGTCGGCCAGGCACGTGACGAACAGCGCTATCCGCACCCTGCTCACCCTACGGCGGCGCCACGGGCCGCGGGCCCCACCCCGGTGTCCGGCGTCGGAACCGTCGCGGCGTCCGCCACGCTCATGATCGCTTGTTGCCCGGTCAGTCTCCGCGTCTCGATGGGAACGTGTCAAATAGGACCATGGCCATTCCGCCCATGACCCCGTCGGGGCTGCGCTGCGCGCACCGGCTCGATCCGCTCGGCGTGGCCCCGGACAGCGTCAGGTTCGGCTGGCTGCTCGACGCGACGGGCCGTGGCCGCCGCCAGCTCGCCTATCAGGTCCAGGTGACAGCCGCCCGGCCCGGCCAGGACGCGGCGGCCGGCCTGGCCGACGCGGACGAGCTGTGCTGGGACAGCGGCCGGGTGGAGTCTTCGTCCTCGCTGGACATCGGCTACGCCGGCCGCGCGCTGGATCATGGCGGCAGCTACGCGTGGCGCATCCGGGTGTGGGACGAGACCGGCGCGGTCTCGCCGTGGAGCGAGCCCGGCAGGTTCGAGACGGAACTGGACCAGGCGGCCTGGCACGGGAAGTGGATCGGCCTCGGCCCGGTGCGGGACATCCCGGGGCCGCCCAGCGAGCCCGGGCCGCCGGACCCGGTTGCCCGGGCCATGCGGCCACCGCCCTACCTGCGCCGCTCCTTTCAGCTCAGCAAGCCGGTCGCGTCCGCGCGGCTGCACATAACCGCACTCGGGCTGTACGAGGCCCGGCTGAACGGCCACCGGGTGGGGGACGCGTTCCTCACGCCGGGCTGGACCGACTACAGCCAGCGCGTGCCCTACCAGAGCTACGACGTGACCGCGCTGCTGACCGCCGGGGAGAACGTGCTCGGCGCGCAGCTCGCAGACGGCTGGTACTGCGGGTACGTCGGCCTGGACGCCAAGCGCGCAGGCGCGCACTACGGCACCGCGCCCGAGTTGCTCACGCAGCTCGACGTCACCTTCAGCGACGGCAGCGCGGACCGCGTGGTCACCGGCGAGGGCTGGCGCGGCCGGCTGGCGGCGATCCGGCACGCTGACCTTCTGATGGGGGAACGACAGGACCTGCGGCTGGACCCGTCCGGCTGGGACTCTCCTGGGTTCGATGACTCCGGCTGGCTCGCCGTCCGGTCCAGGCCGCTGGATGCTCGCAAGCTCGTCGCCGACCCCGGCCCGCCGGTCCGGGTCATCGAGGAAATCGCGCCCGTGAGCATCCAGGCCGATGCGAGCGGACGCCGGATCGTCGACTTCGGCCAGAACCTGACCGGCTGGCTCAGGATCGATGTCGACGCCCCCGCTGGCAGGCGGCTGCGGCTACGGCACGGCGAGGTGCTCGCCGCCGACGGCAGCCTGTACACCGACAACCTGCGCAGCGCCCGGCAGGTTGACGAGTTCGTCACCAGCGGCGGCCGCCAGGTGCTCGAGCCCAGGTTCACCCTGCACGGCTTCCGGCACGCCGAGCTGACCGGCGACCCGGACGTGCTGGACACGGCCGACGTGGTCGCCCGCGTCGTGCACTCCGACATCGCGCGGGCAGGCTCGTTCGCGTCCTCGGCTGCCTGGCTTGACCGGCTGGCCGCGTGCGTCGACTGGGGCCAGCGGGGGAACTTCATCAGCATCCCCACCGACTGCCCGCAGCGCGACGAGCGGCTCGGCTGGCTCGGTGACGCCCAGATCTTCGCGCGCACGGCCTGCTACAACCGCGACGTCGCGGCGTTCCTCGCCAAGTGGCTGGACGACGTGGCGGACGCGCAGCTGCCGTCGGGTGCGTTCTCCGACGTCGCGCCGCGGCTGGCCGGGTTCTCGGCAGGCTCGCCCGCCTGGGCCGACGGCGGCGTCATCGTGCCGTGGACGATGTGGAAGATGTACGGCGACACCGGCATCCTGCGCCGCCACCTGGGCGCGATGACGGCCTGGATGGACCTGCTCGACCGCACCAACCCCGACCGGCTACGCTCCCGCGATCTTGGCAACAGCTACAACGACTGGCTCTCCCCCGGCAGCGACGACACGCCGTCCGTACTACTGGCGACCGCCTACTGGGCGCACGACGCGGCGCTGATGGCGGAGATCTGCGACGTGACCGGACGACAGGCCGAGGCCGCCGGTTACCGGACGCTATGGTCAGCGATCAGGGACGCCTTCACGCAGGCGTTCGTGGCGCCCGACGGGACCGTCGAGTCGGGGACGCAGACCTCCTATGCCCTCGCGCTGCACATGGGCCTGGTTCCTGACGGCCTGCGTGCCGACGCCGCGGGCCGGCTCGTCGCGGCGATCGAGGCGGCAGACTGGCACCTGACGACCGGGTTTGTCGGCGTCGGATACCTGCTGCCAGTGCTCAGCGGCACCGGCCACGCGGATGTTGCCTACCGCGTGCTCGAGCAGGAATCGCACCCGTCCTGGCGGTACATGCTGGCCAACGGCGCGACCACGATATGGGAGCGCTGGGACGGCTGGACCCGCGAGCGCGGCTTCCAGTCCGCCTGGATGAACTCGTTCAACCACTACGCGCTCGGTTCGGTCGGCGAGTGGCTGTACCGGTTCATGCTCGGGATCGACCAGCAGCCAGGGACGGCCGGCTTCAGCGACCTGCTGCTGCGGCCGCACCCAGGCGGCTCTGTCGCGTGGGCGCGCGGCTCCTACCGCTCCGCTCGCGGGACGATCGCCGCCGGCTGGCACCGGGACGAACGGACCTTCGCCTATCGCGTGGAGGTGCCTCCCGGCGTCACCGCCACGGTGTCCGTGCCAAGCCGCGACGCCGGCGCGGTCCGCGACCAGGACGGCAACCCGCCGTCGGCGGTCACCGCGTTCCCCGGCGCCGCCGGTGTCCAGGAAGCGGTCTTCCGCGTCGGGTCAGGCGCGCACTCGTTTTCCGGCCCTTCCTGACCGTACGGCGGTCCCGGTCCGCTCCCGGCTCGGCCTGGCCGCCCCGGCTACGCCCCGGACGGGCCGTGATACCGCGACGTAGCTGTGGTGAAACCGGGGCCGCCTACGTTTTCGGTAAGCGCTCATCCGATCCGCGAGGGAAGCATGACGATGACGACTGCAGCTAGTGTGTCCGCGACCGGGCTGGTCAAGAACTTCGGCGAGTTCCGCGCCGTCGACAGCATCGACCTGGAAGTCAGTCAGGGCGAGATCTTCGGCGTCCTCGGCCCGAACGGGGCCGGGAAGACGACGACGCTGAAGATGCTGGCGACGCTGCTGCCGATCGACGCCGGGCAGGCCTCCGTGTTCGGGGTCGACGTCGCCCGCGAGCCGCACCGGGTGCGCCAGCTTGTCGGGGTTACCGGCCAGTACGCGTCGGTCGACGAGGACCTGACCGCCACCGAGAACCTCTGGCTGTTCGGCCGGCTCCAGGGCCTCCGGCCGGCCGCCGCCCGGGCCACCGCCGCCGGCCTGCTGGCGCAGTTCGGCCTCGAGGAGGCCGCGAACAAGCGGCTCTCCCAGTTCTCCGGCGGCATGCGCCGGCGTCTGGACCTGGCGGCCAGCTTGATCAGCAGGCCACCGCTGATCTTCCTGGACGAGCCGACCACCGGCCTTGATCCGCGCACCCGCGGCCAGATGTGGGCCACGATCAGGAGCCTGGCCGCGGACGGCTGCACGATCATGCTCACCACCCAGTACCTGGACGAGGCTGATCAGCTCGCCGACCGGATCGCGGTCATCGATCACGGGCGCAAGGTCGCCGAGGGCACCCCGGACCAGCTGAAGACGTCGGTCGGCAACTCGACGCTGCAGATCGAGCTCGCCGCGGACGCCGATCAGACTGTCGCGCGCCAGGTCGTGTGGCGCGTCGTGGGCAGGGATCCGGTGCTGACACCCGGGTCGGGGCGGATGAACGTGCCGCTCGAGACCGCCGACGCGGCGGCCGACGTGCTGATCGGACTCCGGCAGGCCGGCGTGACCATCACCGCGGTCAGCGTGGCCAAGCCGACGCTCGACGAGGTGTTCCTGGCCCTGACCGGCCACGACTCCGACGATGACCAGACCAGCCGTGACGAAGCTCTCCTGGAGGTCCGATGAGTACCGTAACCGCCGCCCGCGGACCGCAGGGCATCCGGGTGCCGACGCCCGCGGTCGATCCGGCCACCGCCGTTGCCCGCGCGCGCCCGCACGTCAGCCTGGGCGAGACCGTCAGCCAGACGTTCTCGATGGCCTGGCGGGCGCTGAAGAAGATGCGCCGCAACCCCGAGCAGTTCTTCGACGTCACCCTGCAGCCGCTGCTGTTCACGGCCATGTTCGCCTACATCTTCGGCGGCGCCATCACCCACATCGGGGGGGAGGCAGGCGTCAAGAGCTATCTGCCGCTGCTGATCCCCGGTATCGTCGCCCAGACCGTGCTGACCACCTGCATGTCGACCGGAGCACAGCTCCGCGAGGATATGGAGAAGGGCGTCTTCGATCGCTTCAAGGCGCTGCCGATCGCCCGGATCGCACCGCTGGCCGGTCCGATGATCGCCGACCTGGTGCGCTACGTCATCGCCGCCGGGCTGACCTTCGGCACGGGCTTCGTCATCGGCTACCGGCCCGGCGGCGGCGTGCTGGGCGTGCTGGGCGCGATCGTGCTGGCGATCTTCACCGGCTGGTCACTCGCGTGGATCTTCACCTTCATCGGGACCATCGCCCGTAACGCCCGCAGCGTGCAGGGGATCTCCATGCTGATCCTGTTTCCGCTGACGTTCCTGTCCAACGCGTTCGTGCCGGTTAACACGCTGCCCGCGGCTCTGGCGGACTTCGTCAAGGTCAACCCCGTCTCGCACCTGGTGTCGGCCTCCCGCGACCTCGCCAATCAGGGCGTCATCACTAGCGAGGTCGGCTGGACCCTGCTGGCAGGCCTGCTGGTGATCGTGATCTTCGCGCCACTGTCGGTGTACAGCTACAAGCGGCACATGTAGCGGCCGCGACACTCAGTCGGGAAGCTGCTCGACCGCCCGGCGGGCCTCGTCTAGGAGGTCCGCCGGGCGGCGCGCCGCGTACTCGGCCCGGAACTCGGCGATCCGGCCAGGAGCCGCTTGCTCGGCGGCGGGCGCGATCCGCTCCCAGAACATCGTCGGCACCGCCCGGTTGTAGGCGAATCGGTCGGCAAGGACGAGCAACCGGATCGCGTCATCGGCTGGCCCGGAGCCGCGCAGCAGGCTCCACGTTCCGACCGCGAACAGCACGAGCCCAGCGACCGGATAGTCGGCAGGTGCGTCGGGGAGCAGTCGCAGCGTGTCCGCGCGGCAGGCGCGGAACAGCGCCGCCCCGTCCGCCTCGTCGGTCCCGGTCGCGTAGTGCGCGTAGGCAGCCAGCGTCATCGACGCACCGAAGAGCGCCCACGGCTCAAGACCGGTCTGGGGGACGCCGGGAAACACAATGTCCCGTATCCGGGCCATGTAGTCGCGGTAGCGGGCCAGCCCTTCGGCGTAGTCGCCGCGCGCCAGCGTCACCTCGGCACGGCAGACGGCCCCGAACACCGTCGCGCCGAAGCCGGTCCCGCCGACGTCGATCCGCTCCATGCGGTCGAGCTCATCCTCCGCGTCCGCCAGCCGTCCCTCGGCTATCGCGCACGACGCCAGCAGCGAGCGCAGCTGCATCTCGTCGTCACCGGCGCCGAGCCGCTGCATGACGGGCAGCGCAGCGCGGGCGTGCTCGACCGCCGCGGCACGATCGCCCACCTGCATGCTGAGCGACGCCAGCGCGTGCCGCGGCATCGCCATCGACCACGGCCCGTCGTCGTCGCCGACAAGTTCCAGGGCGTGCTGCGCGTCCGCAATGGCGCCGACCGGGTCTCCTGCGTTCTCACGCATGTTGCTGAGCCAGAGACACGCGGCGATCGCCGTGTCGCGCTCGGCGTCGCGGGCAAGGTACTCCAGGCGTCCGAGGAACGCGTCTGGATCGGCCAGGTCTGCGGCCAGCATGACCGCGGCCATCCCGGAGACCCGCAGGGCGCGGCCGACGCCAGGATCCAGGCGCCGCAGCACCGCCTGCAGCTCGGCGAACCGCTCGCTGCCACCGATCACGCTGTTGGTGAGCAAGACCCCTATGGCCCCGCAGGTCACGTCTTGCAACTCCGGCGGCGGCTGCCAGTCGCCGATCGCGTCGGTGACCGCCTCGGCGAGCGCGAGCAGCCGGATGTGCTCACCGCGAATCGTCCAGAACATCCCGAGCGTGGCCAGCAGTCGAACGATCGTGGCGCGGTCGCCGTCCGCGATCGCCGCACGCAGCTCGTCGGCCAGATTGGTCTCCTCGGCAGCCAGCGCGTCGATGGCCGCGAACTGATCACGCCCGGTCAGGCCGCCGCCGTGGGCACCGGCGTAGTCGACCGCCCAGCGACGCACGGCGGTGGCTGCCTCCTGGTCTTCGCCAGCGTCGACGAGTTGCATCCGGCCGAATTCGCGCACCGTCTCGAGCATTCGGTAGCGCACGCCCGTCTCGGTCTCCCGGACGCTGAGCAGCGACTGGCCGACAAGGCCCTGAACCGCGACAACCGCGTCCGTTCCGAGCACCGCCTCCGCCGCCGCCAGCGTGAACCCGTCGTTGAACAGCGAGAGCCGCCGGAGGGCTCGCCGCTCGGTGGCACTGAGCAGGTTCCACGACCAGTCGATGACCGCGAGCAGCGTCTGGTGCCGGTCGGGCGCGCTGCGGTCACCGCCACGCAGCAGCGCGAACCGGTTCTCCAGCCGCCGGTCGATCTCGTCCACTGACATCGCACGAACCTGGACCGCCGCGAGCTCGATCGCGAGCGGGAGGCCGTCGAGGCGGCTGACGATGCTCGTGACGGCGGGCTCGCTGAGCCGCACGTTCGGCCGCGCCGCAATGGCACGCTCACGGAATAGCTCCGCGGCGTCCGACGCCTTGAGCTCGCCCAGCAAGTAGACGCGCTCGGCCGCGATCTCGAGCGGCGCGCGGCTCGTCGTCAGCACGTGCAGGTCCGACGTGGTGGCGACCAGGAAGGCAACCAGGTCGGCGACCGCTCCGATGAGATGCTCGCAGTTGTCCAGCACGAGCAGGGCCGGTGCCTGCGCGAGGCGCTGCGCGATGCGCCCGCGAATGTCAGCCCGCTGTTCGGCAGTAAGCGCCCGGCGGCTCTGTATCGAGTCCCGGACGCCGAGCACCGACCCGACCTCGCCGATCACGTCGTCTGCCGCGGCAACCCCAGCCAGCTCGACGACGTGCACGACCGGCACCGCCGCGTCGCGCGCGATGGCCTGGGCAAGCCGCGTCTT
>JASIGS010000260.1 GCA_030052355.1 Streptosporangiaceae bacterium
GGATGCTTGTCCTTCCACGGGCGGGCCGTCTCGAGCTGCGCCGACAGCGAGATCAGCGTCGCCTCGTCGCCCATCCGGCCGGCCAGCATGACGCCGATCGGCAGGCCGTCGGAGTTCCAGTACAGCGGGATGCTGACCGCCGGCTGCCCCGACACGTTGTACAGCGCGGTCCACGGCGTGAACCGCTTCTGCCGCTCGAAGTTCTCCGCCGGCTCCACCTCGTCGAACCAGCCGACCGGCCGCGGCGGCTGCGCGAGCGTCGGGGTGAGGATGGCGTCGTACTCCCGCAGCGCGTTCAGCGTGGACCGGACGCTGCCCTGCAGGATCGCTTCGGCGTACTGGAGGTCAGCCGCGGACAGCTTCAGGCCCTCGCCGCGCAGGTACCGGGTGAGCGGCAGCAGGTCGCCCTCCTGCTCGGGACTTATGGGCGCGAGCGTGGCCATCGCGTACCACAGCGTTATGAAGGAGGGCACGGCATCGGCGGGGAACGGCAATTCCACGTCCACGACCTCGTGACCGAGCGCGGCCAGCAGGGCACTCGCTTCCTCGTAGGCAGCGGCGCAGTCCGGGTGCACGACGGCGCCGTCGATGACCGTGGTCAGCGACCTGGCGATGCGCAGCTTGCCGGGATCCCGGCTAGCGTGGCCGAGGAAGGTCTCGCCGTCCGGCAGCCGGGGCAGCGTGTACATGTCGCCCAGGTGGTTGCCGGTCATGGCGTCAAGCAGCAGCGCGGCGTCGGCTACCGTGCGGGCCAGCGGCCCGTCCGTGGACAGGCCGGACAGGTCTGGCAGCAGCGGGCCCTGCGAGATGCGCCCGCGCGTTGGCTTGATGCCGAACAGGCCACAGACGCTCGACGGGATCCGGATCGACCCGCCCCCGTCGCTGCCCTGGGCGGCAGGCGCGAGGCCAGAAGCGACAGCTGCGGCGGCCCCGCCGCTCGATCCGCCTGCCGACAGGCTGAGGTCCCACGGCGTGCGGGCCGGGGGGCCGATCCTCGTCTCGGTGTAGCAGGGCAGCCCGAACTCCGGCGTAGCCGTCTTTCCCGTGATCACGATCCCGGCCGACTTCAGGTGCTCGACGACGTAGTCGTCTTCGGTCGCGACGTTGTCCGCGAATAGCGTGCTGCCGAACGTCAGCCTGACCCCCGCGACCATGTTCAGGTCCTTGATCGGGATGGGCACTCCGGTCAGCGGCGGCAGCGAGTCCGTCCCGCCGCCATCCCTGCGACTCGCGGCGACGGTCTTGTCCGCGGCCTCGGCCTGCTCGCGGGCAAGGTCGCGCGTCACCGTGTAGAACGCGCCGACCTGCTCGTTGAGCCTGTCGATGCGGTCCAGGTAGTGCTCGGTGATCTCCGCCGACGACGCCTGGCCGGTCCTGATCGCGGCCGCTAGTTCGGTAACCGTGAGGTCGTGAATCTGGGTCATGTGACCGAACAGTATCGGAACCCAGGACTCGGCCCGCTCGCCTGGCTCGGGCTGTGAGCGCTCGGTTACGCTTGGGGACGTGGACCGGGAGACCGGGCCAGTGCCGACGCCGACCGGGCAGGCCCCGCCGGCGGATGGTGCGCGCGATCAGCAGGACACCCAGCCGCTGCGCCTCCAGGGCCTGCCGCCCCGGTCAGACCCGGCACCCACCCCACCGGACGGGACGCCTGTCCTACCAGACAGCACACCGGTGCGGCGCGGGCCGGAGCACGCCGCGGGCCCCTCGGACGCGGAACTGCACGACACCGCGCCGCACGAGGCGGTACCGCATGACACGGCGCCCCACGACACGGCGCCGCACGACACGGCGCCGCACGACACGGCGCCGCTGCAGGCGATACCACCGGGACCCGGGCGGCTGGCTGGCAGCCGGGGAGGACCCGGACCGCCGGGCGCCCCGCCCCCCAGCACCGGCGATCTGGCTCCCGCCGTACACGGAACCGCGGCCGCTTTGTCGCCCGACCCGCGGCTGCTCGCCTGGCTACGGCGAGCCATTCTCGTCCTCGCCGCCGGCGTCATCGTCTCCCTGCTCGTCAACTGGCGGGTGGGTGTCACCGCCGCCGCCGTCGTAGCGGTCATCGACACGATCTACAGCGCGAGGACACTCGCTCTGATCCCGGCCTCGGTGCGCGTGACCTCGGCGCAGCGGATGACCAGGCGACGGCTGTTCTTTGCCCGGCCGTTCGGCTACATGGCGGTGCATTCCCGGGCCATCCCCGGCACCGATTCGGTCATCGACCACCTGGTCGTGGGCCCGAGCGGGGTGATCGCCATCGACTCCGAACGCTGGGACCGCAGGCTGCCCGTCCGCACCGTGGCGTCGGCAGCCGGGCCCGTGCTCTACCACGGCCCGTTCAGCCAGAAGCAGCGGCTTGCGCACGCGCGGTGGGAGGCGGCCCAGGCTTCCCGGCTGCTGTCCGCCGAGCTTCGCCGCGAGGTTCCGGTGGACCCGGCGATGGTGATCTACGGTCCGTCGATTCCCTGGAAGGTCGCCTCGATCCGTGGCGTCGACGTGCTCGGCGGCGGGAACGTCGGCAGCTACCTGCGCGGACGTAACCGGGTCAGCCGCACCCGGGGCGGGAACAGAGCGTCGTCCCAGCGGGTAAGCAGCGGCGAGCTCGGCTGGGACCAGGCCGGCGAGATCTTCGTCGCCGCCGAGCGCGCCCTGCCACCGGCGTTAGGGCACGCGGTACCCAGGCGAGCCCGCGTCCGCCGCGGGTCGCCCGGAGCCGACGGCTAGCGGGTGTCCTGTGGCCTGAGGCACCCACTAGTCTGTGACCCTCGGGGACATGGCGAGGGACGACAGCAGATGGCAAACCTGGGCACCTGGGTCACTGGCGCACGGCCGCGGACGCTGCCGGCCGCCATCGTCCCGGTCGTCGTCGGCTCGGGCGTCGCGTTCGGCTACGGCAAGTTCTCGCTCTGGCGGGCCGCGCTGGCCCTGGTCGTCGCGCTCGCCATGCAAGTCGGGGTCAACTACAGCAACGACTACAGCGACGGCGTGCGCGGCACCGACTCCGGCCGGGTCGGCCCGGTCAGGCTCGTCGCGTCGGGACTGGCGAGACCACGCCAGGTGCTGGCCGCGGCGTTCGGCTGCTTCACCGTTGCCTGCGCGGCCGGGCTCGTGCTGGCCGCCGTGACGTCGTGGTGGCTGCTGTTGCTCGGCGCCGCCGCGGTGGCGGCCGCCTGGTTCTACACCGGCGGCAGGCACCCCTACGGGTACCGCGCGCTCGGCGAGCTATCCGTGTTCGTGTTCTTCGGGCTGGCTGCCGTGGCGGGCACCGCGTACGTGCAGATGCAAACCCTGACCTGGCTGCCCTTTGCCGCCTCCGCTGCGATCGGGCTGCTCGCCTGCGCCCTGCTGGTCATCAACAACCTGCGCGACATTCCGACAGACAGCCAGACCGGCAAGCGCACACTCGCCGTGGTGCTCGGCGACCAGCGCACCAGGTGGCTGTACGTGAGCTGCATCCTGG
>JASIGS010000261.1 GCA_030052355.1 Streptosporangiaceae bacterium
GACTGTGAGAACGGCATCCCGTTCTTCACGCCGTGGGTGCTGCCGCGGCGCGTTCCCGTCCTGTGCGTGCTGCACCACGTGCACGACGCTCAGTTCGGCGTGCACTTCCCGGCGCCGGTCGCGGCGGTCGGGCGGCTGCTCGAAGGGCCGGTGGCCGGGGCGACCTACCGCCGTCACCAGTGCGTGGCCGTCTCCGAGTCGACCAGGCGCGCCATGGCCGCGCGGCTGCACTGGGCGGCACCGGTGCACATCGTTCCCAACGGCCTTGGCCGCGACGCGTTCGGCACGCCGGCCGCTCGCGAGGACGGCGAGCGCAGGATCAGCTGGGTGGGCCGCATGGTGGCGCACAAGCGAGCCGAACTCGTGCTCGACGTGGCCGAGCGGCTTCGCGGCACCGGGATCGGCATCGACGTGATCGGTCGCGGCCCGGCCAGCGCAGCACTGGCCAGGCAGGTCGGCGATCGCGGGCTGGCCGGGGTCGTGCGGTTGCACGGTCACCTCACCGACGAGGACAAGCGAGCCGTGGTGGCAGCGTCCGTGCTGCACCTGAACACCTCGCAAGGTGAGGGCTGGGGCCTGAGCGTGCTGGAGGCGGCGGCCCTCGGCGTGCCGACGGTAGCCTTCGACGTGGACGGCCTGCGCGACTCGGTGCGCGACGGCGAGACCGGCTGGCTCGTCCGGCCGGGCGAGCGCGTCGAGGACGTGACGGAGCGTGCGATGAAAGAGCTGGCCGACCCGGCGCGCCGTGCCGAGATGTCGGCCGCCTGCCGGGCCTGGGCCGGGCAGTTCGACTGGGATCGCAGCGCCAGCGAGTTCGCCGACCTCATCGGCGCTGCCCTGGCACGGTCCGCGGGCCCGACGGACTCGTCACCGGCATGACCACCGGCACCAGCACGCTAGCGGGCGCTAGCCCGCCGGCGGCCGGCGGCGCGCGCACGCCAGACGGCGCACGGCCGCCCGGCGGCGGCATCGACCAGCGGCTCAGGCGGACGCTCTGGCTGGTGGCCTGCTGCCTGATGTTCGCCGTGATGTGCTTCGCCACCCGGCCCGGCAGCATCATCGCCGACACCAAGATCGACATGGCGGTGGATCCGCTGTCGTTCCTGCGGCGCGCCCTGCAGTTGTGGGACCCGGCACAGTTCGGCCAGCTGCAGAACCAGGCGGTCGGCTACCTGTTCCCGATGGGCCCGTTCTACGTACTCGGCAAGCTGATGGCCCTGCCGTCCTGGGTCGTCCAGCGGCTCTGGCTGACCGCGGTGTTCTGCGCCGCGTTCCTCGGCACTGTCCGGCTGGCGTCCCGGCTGGACATCGGCTCGCCGACCACTCAGGTCGTGGCCGGCCTGGTCTATGCCCTGTCTCCGCGCGCGCTGACGCTGATGGGAGTGAACTCGGGCGAGTACCTGCCCGAGGCCATGCTGCCCTGGGTAGTGATACCGCTGGTGGCGCTGCTGCGCGAGGGCGGCACGATGACCCGCCGCCAGAAGCTGCGGGCGGCGGCCCAGTCGGGCGTGGCCGTCGCTGCGTGCAGCGGGATGAACGCGGCTTCGGTCATCGCGGTGCTCGCCTTCGCCACCATCTACGTGCTGAGCGGGGAGCGGTCGTGGCAGCGCTGGAAGGTGCTCGCCTGGTGGGCGCCCGCGGTCGCGCTGGCGACCTGGTCGTGGACGGTGCCGCTGCTGCTGCTCGACAAGTACGGCGTCTCGATCCTGCCTTACTCAGAGAGCGCGCAGGTCACGACGGCGGTCACGAGCCTTGCCAACATCTTTCGCGGGACCGAGGACTGGACGACCTACCTGGTGGTCAACGGGATGCCCTGGTGGCCCGTTGGCTTCCACATCTCGACCGGCGTGCTGTCCACCGCGCTCACCGGGCTGATCGCCGCGCTCGGCCTGGGCGGAGTGGTCACCCAGCGAATGCCGGAGCGGCGGTTCCTGCTCTGGGTGCTGCTCGCCGGGATCTTCATCATCTCCAGCGGCTATGTCAGCAGCCTGGGGAATCCGCTGTCACCGTCCCTGATCCACCTCATCAACGGGCCGCTGGCACCGCTGCGGAACCTGCGGAAGTTCGACCCGATGATCCGGCTGCCGATTGCCTTCGGCATCGCCCAGCTGCTCGCGCGGGCCAGGCTGCCCAGGCGGCTGCCGTGGGCGCGGACCGCGCTGAGCGTGCTGACCGCGGTCGGGCTGGCCGGCCTGGCGCTGCCCGCGGCGGTCAGCGGGCTGTCTCAGGCGGGCGCCTTCCCGAGCATCCCGTCCTACTGGGTCGCCGCCACGAACTGGCTGAACACGCACGCGGACAACCAGGCGGTCCTGGCCGTGCCCGGGGCCCGCTTCGGCGAGTACGTGTGGGGACGGCCCATGGACGACGTGCTCGAGGCGATGTTCGACGGCGACTGGGCGAGCACGCAGCTAGCCACCGTCGGCTCGGTCGGCAACACCCGGGTGCTCGACGCCATCGAGCAGCAGGTAGAGGCCGGCGAGGGATCGGCCGGGCTCACCGAGCTGATGGCCAGCATGGGCATCAAGTACGTGATCGTCAGGAACGACCTGATCCGCAGCGACCTGTACGGCGCGTGGCCTGCCCGGGTGAACGACGCGATGTTCTCATCGCCAGGGCTGGTGAAGGTGGCCCAGTTCGGCACGTTCCCGGTTGGCAGCTCGACGCCAAACGACGCGATCAGCAGCTTCGACACGCCGTACCCGCCGGTGGAGATCTTCCGCGTCGACGGCGCCCAGCCGGTCGCGTCCGTTGTCCCGGCGGCCAGCACCGTGCGCGTCTATGGCGGCCCTGAGTCGCTGCTGACGCTCGCCAACCAGGGGCTGCTCAACGGCGAGCCCGTGCTGCTCAACTCCGACTCGCGCAGCCTGCCGGTCAGCCGGTACCTGATCACCGACTCGCTACGGCGCAGAGTACGCAACCTCGGCGAGATCCGGGTCGACTACTCGCCGACGCTGACGGCGACGCAGCCCGCCCAGACGTTCGAGGCGGCCGACGACTACACCGAGCCGTCCTGGACGCCCTACGAGACGGTGGCCGCCTACCACGGGATCGCGAACGTCACGGCTTCCTCCACCGCGGCGGGCATTCAGGCGCTGCCGAGCCAGAGCGCCACCGGGTACCTGCCGTTCGCCGCGGTGGACGGCAACCTGAACACGATGTGGATGTCGGGTGCCCTCACCGGGCCCGTGCACCAGTGGCTGCAGGTCGACTTCGACGACGCCATCGACCCTGGCACCATCCGCGTCGCCTTCGCCGACGGCATCGCCGTCGGCCCGCCGGTGACGAAGGTGCAGGTCAGTACCGCCGCGGGGAGCCTGACCGAGAACGTGCGCCAGACCGGGAACTACCAGACCCTCGTGGTGCCGTCGGGGCAGACCCGGTGGCTGCGGATCACCATCGAGGGCGTCGTAGCCGAGCCTTACTCGCTGGACGGCGCCCAGGTGGGCATCTCCGAGATCTCGATACCCGGGGTGAGCGCGAGCCGCTCCATCGACGCGCCCGACGTGCACGTTCCTTCGAATGACGTTCCGTCGGTGCTGCTGTCGAAGGCGGAGCCGCAGCCGACCGGGTGCATGCTGACCAGTTTGCGGTGGGTGTGCTCGCCCTCGCTGATCAAGCCGACCGAGGAGCAGTACGGCTTCGATCACGAGTTCACGTCCGCCACCGCGCACCCGGCCACCCTTTCCGGCCAGGCGGTGATGACGAACAGCAGCCTGATCGCGCACTACGTGTTCTCGGGTGCTGGGCAGCCGCAGGTGACGGCGTCCTCGACCTACACCAGCGACCCACAGGACATGGCGGCGTCCGCCTTCGACGGGAACCTGGCCACCTCGTGGGTCTCTGGCGGCTACGACAC
Organism: Streptosporangiaceae bacterium; assembly: GCA_030052355.1. The sequence goes on from JASIGS010000261.1 coordinate 3,857, forward strand.
CCACCCGGTGCTGAAGATCGCGTGGGACGGCGTCAAGACGATCAGCCACGTCAAGCTCACCAGGCCGCCGGGAGCCGCAGCACCGCTGCAGGTCCTGGTCACCGGCTCCGGCGGCCAGGTTCGCGGCGGCGTGATCGGCGCTTCCGGGCAGCTCTCCTTCCAGCCGGCACTCAAGACCGACGAGCTCACCTTCGCGTTCAGCCCGTCGCAGCTGCCGGTGCAGATCTCCGAAGTCTCCATCCCCGGTGTGCGGCCGCTGGCCTCGTCCGCCTCCGCCAGCATCAGCCTGCCGTGCGGCTTCGGCCCGACGATCAGGGTCGACGGGAAGCTCGTGCCGACGAAGGCGAGCGGCACCGTCGGTGACTTGCTGGACGAGCGGCCGCTCAGCTTCTCCGCCTGCTCGGCGGTCAGCATCCAGGCAGGCCAGAACTCGGTCGTGGAGCCCGCGGCCGATCCGAGCGGGTTCGACGTGCAGAGCGCGCTGGTGGATGCCCCCGGGTCGGCGGCGCTGACGGCCGCCGCCCCGGTGCGCGCCGCGCCGGTCACGACGCTGCGGTGGACCGACTCAAGCCGGGCCGTCGACGTGGCGGCCACGCAGACGTCGTACCTGGTGGTCGACCAGAACTACAACGCTGGCTGGCGGGCGACCATCGGCGGGCGCGTGCTGCAGCCGGTCCGGCTCGACGGGTGGAAGCAGGCCTGGCTGCTGCCAGCCGGTACGCGCGGCACGGTGACCATGACCTACGCCCCCGACACCACCTACCGGGTGGCCGTGTACGGCGGACTCGGGACGCTGGCGCTTGTCATCCTGCTGGCCTTCGTGCCGCTCGGCCGGCGGCGCAGGAAGGCAGGCCTGCCGCGCCGCGAGCCACCAGCCCCGGCCCGCGGGCCGGCGCTGGCTCGCAGGCCCCTGGCTCGCGTGGTCGCCGTGCTCGCGACCGGCCTTCGGTGGCTGACCGGTCTTGCCGTGGCCGGTTTCGTTGGCCTGTGGACCGGAGGGCTGCCCGGGTTGCTGATCGTGCCTGCCGGCGCGTTCCTATTCATAGTGGTGAGACGGATGACGGCCGTGCGCGTCCTCAGGGCCCTGTCAGGCCCGTGGCTCGTCGCCGCCCTCATGCTCGCCGTGGCTGTCGCCGAGGCCGCCGGTGACGAGATGGAATACCTCGGCCACAGCGGTCACCTGGTGACCGCGCTGGTGAACACAGGTCCCCAGCTAGCGTGCCTGGTGATCGTGGCCATGCTGCTGGCCGAGCTCAGGCGGCCCGGCCAGCTACGGCGCTCCGGGCAGCCGGCCGCGGCGGCTGTGGCGCCGCCGGACCAGGCTCAGCCGGTGCGCGGGGAGCTCGATCAGGTGGTAGCTGAAGAACGCGGCGAGCAGGGTCAGCGCTAGTACCACGACGAAGGCGCCGATGACCACGGGCCAGGTGTAGGTGCCACCCTGGAACGGGCTCTTGGCGTGGGCGAGGTTGAAGACCGCGAAGATCACGACGTACTGCCAGAGGAAGACGCCGTAGGAGATCTTGCCGAGGTAGCTCATGACCGGGTTCCCCAGCGCCTGAGTCACCCAGGTCGGGCGCGTCGACTGGAACGCGGCCGGCGCGACGAGTGCCGTGGCGATGATCGTGTACAGCGCGGTCTTGATCTCTACTTCCCAGAGCGTCGGCACGGCCAGCGATTCAGGACCAGCGAGTGGCGTGCAGGCCACCGCGAACGCCAGCAGCGCGATCAGCCAGCACGCGTCCGCAGATCCGGCGACGGTGCGGCAGAACCTGGCTACCCTGCCATCCGCGGCCGGCTCGGAGTGTGCCCACTCCGCCACGACGGCGAGGGCCATCCCGGCGGCGAACCACGTCATCAGGCGCAGCAGCGTCTCGCCGAGCCAGAGCTCGAGCCGCGGGTAGAAGTCCAGCACGGCAAAGCCGTAAGAGGACAGCCCGAAGATCGCGATCCAGGTCAGCAGCCGTCGTGCGCGCTTGCCCGCGTCCGGATGGCGGCGGCGCGCCCGCCAGGTCAGGGCCGCGGCGAGCACGGGCAGCACGATGTAGAAGGAAACCTCGACGTCCAGGCTCCACATCTGGGCGAGCCCCGAAGCACCGGTTCCCGTCCACCACGGGTGCTGGTCGTAGTTCTGCACCAGCAGCAGGTACTGCGCCCATGCGGTCACCGAGCGGGCGTGCTGCGCGTTCAGCGTCAGCATGGCGACCGCGACGACCACCCAGTAGGCCGGCAGGATGCGCAGCGCCCGGCGCCAGAAGTAACTGCCGACGGCGGGCGCGGGATCATCCCGGAGGGCTGCCCTCGCCCAGGGGCGGTAGAGCAGCAGCCCGGACAGGACGAAGAAGATCGGGACTCCGACGTCCCCGCGGCTGATGACCCAGGAGAGCGGGCTGCCGGTGAACTCGACCCCGGTCTGGCCCCCGATGTGGGTGACCAGCACGGCCAGCGCCGCGATCACCCGGAGCCCGTCGAGCGCAGGGTTGTGGCCGGAGGTGACAGGCAGGTCGGCGCCGGCCGGCTCCGTGGTCGGTGAAGCGGCCGCCGGCACGACAGTTCGGTTAGTTATGATCTTGTGCCCCGATTGCCTGCCGTATCTATCACGTCCGGATATGCTACTAGCAAGCGGGTACCTCCTGATCGCAGCGAGCGGTGGCCGACCGCTGCTGGAGCCCGGGCAGGTCTGCGCAGACGCGCCGGGAGACGCAGCCACAGCCTGGCGGAACTGTAGTTGCGCCGAACGGTGAGTCGTTACACGGATGTGCCCTGAACGCGGCATACGGCGCACTAATGCCAAGCTATGATGCACCGGGTCGAATTGGAGCATTTCCCTGGAGGATGGATGCGTAGGCGGACCGGCATAATACTGAGCGCCCTCGGGGCGTTCCTGGTCGTGTTCGCCCTGCTCATCCGCTTCGTAGTGGCTCCTTCTGTCGTCGAGTTCCCGCTGAACGAGTACTCGGTCTCGACCGCCGTCGCGCAGGACGCGAACTACTTCAGTGTGTCCAAGCTGTCCGAGCTGACCGGCGTGACGCTGCAGGACACTGTGACGGTCAAGGGCGACAGCGCCGCCGGCACCTCGAGCCGCGCCGTGTGGAACGAGTTCAGCTACCTCAAGGACGAGACAGACAACCTGAGGGTGGAGTACTCGCAGGAGAGCATGGCCTTCGAGCGCAAGAGCGGCGACCTGTTCAACTGCTGCGGGACCTCCGTCGGCACGAACGGCGCCGCGCACGTGTCCGGTCTCGGGTTCGTCTGGCCCATCGGGTCCCAGAAGAAGACCTACGAGTACTTCGATACGACCCTGCTCAAGCCGGAGCCGGCCGTCTACGAAGGAACGGCCGTCATCGACGGCCTGACGACCTACAAGTACGTAGAGAAGGTCGCGCCCACCCAGTCGGGCAAGGAGACGCTTCCCGGCTCGCTGGTCGGCCTCAACACCAGCAAGAACGTGACGCTGCCCGAGTACTACCAGGGCATGTCCACGTTCTACGTCGACCCGACGGTCGGCGCACCGGTGATGGAGACGATCGACGAGCATCTCTACCTCGTCGACAACGGGACCGAGGTTCTCAACCTGATGGACGGGGACTTCAGCACCACCCCTGCGTCGGTGTCGAGCGCCGTCAGCTCGGCCAACACCAGGGACACCGAGGTCGAGCTGGTCCGCGTCATACTGCCGCTCGTCATCGGGCTGGTCGGGCTGGTGCTGTTGATCGTCGGCCTCGTGCTCGGCTGGCCGGCGAGGCGGCGGGATGACGAGGCTGATGAGGAAGAGGCCGGCTACGGACCGCCCGGCGACTCGGAGTATGAGCCCAGGCACGGTGCGGGCGAGGTGACGGCCTGAGCCTCCGGCCGGCCGATCGGGCGACCATGGCGAGGACCAGTAACACGGCGCAGGACCAGCTGCGGCGGGTGGCGCGCGACTGGACGACCCTTGGCGAGTCCGATCCGCTCTGGGCCGTCTGCGTCGATCCCGACCGCCGCGGCGGCCGGTGGGACGTCGCCGAGTTCATGTCCAGCGGCGCCGCCGAGGTCGCGGACCTGATGGCCAGGCTGGACGAGCTCGGAATCTGCCCGCGTCGCGCGGCGGCGCTGGACTTCGGCTGTGGCGCCGGCCGCCTGACCGGCGCGCTGCGCGGCCACTTCGACGAGGTCACCGGCGTCGACGTCGCCAAGCCCATGCTGGCGCGGGCGCAGGACCTGCTGGCCGGCCAGCCCGGCTGCCGGTTCGTCCACAACGACCGTGCCGACCTGGCCGTGTTCCCCGACGCCAGCTTCGACCTCGTGTACAGCGGACTGGTGCTGCAGCACATGCCGAGCGCGCTGGCCGAGGCGTACCTGGCCGAGTTCATCAGGGTGGTACGTCCGGGCGGCGCGGTCGTTGTCCTCGTGCCTGAGGCGCACAGGAAGACCCCGCGCGGCATCGTCTACGCCTGCGTGCCGGCCGGGCTGATCGGCCTGATCCAGCGCAAGGTATTCGGCTATCCGGCGCCCATGCAGATGACGACACTGCCAGCGCGACGGGTCCGACAGCTTGCCGGGCCGCTGGGCGCCACCCTCGTCGCGTCTGACCCGCGCACCGGGGTCGGCGACCACTGGCAGATGGCCTGCCACTTCCTGTCGAAGCCGGGCCAGTCGGCAGGCGCCTGACGGCTCGGCTCCGGAGGTCTAGGGCACTCCCTCGTCCGGCTCTGCCCAGGCCGTCCCGGCCGGGGCCGTCTGGGCCGACGCCCGGCCGAGCGCGAGGCCCACTCCGCCACAGGCCAGGTCTGATGCGGTCGTGACCACCCGCGCCACCAGGGCTACGGCGACCGCGGTGCCGTGCGTCAGCACCGTCGCCAGCACCGCGACCAGGATCACCTCGCGGGCGCCTATCCCGCTGGGGAAGACGATGAGCAGCAACCCGGCCGAGAAGGCCAGCGCGAACCCGCCCACGCAGACAAGCAGGTAGCTGTCGCGGCCGGTCATCTCGCTGACCAGCAGCCACACCGGGATGCCGTACAGCATCCAGCCGAGTAGCGTCCAGCCCAGCGCGACGCCGAGCGCGCGCCATCCAGGCAGGCGCTCCATCGGCTCGCGCCTGATCAGCCTGAGGCCCCGGTTCAGCAGCCGCCCGAACACCGGAGGGCACAAGCACGCCGCCACGACCGGAACCGCGGCGAGCACCCACAGGTAGCGGCTGATGGCGCCGGGAGAGCTCAGCGGCAGCGCGACGGCCGCCACGCCGAGCCCGGCCCCGATGGCCAGGGCTATCGACAGGATGTAGGCGGCGACGCTGCTGGCCCGCGGCACTCGATACTGGCGAGCGATTTCGACCTGGGCCGCGAAGGCCCAGATCGCGCCCGGTACGTACTTGCCGAGCGCGGCCACGAAGTTGACCCTGGTCGCGGCGCCCAGCGGGAGCGGTGAGCCGGCGTCGGCGAGTATCGCCCGCCAGGCCAGCATCATGCAGGTGGTACCGGCCATGGTCGCGGCCACCGACAGCACGAGCACGTACCAGTGCAGGCGCGCCAGTTGCGACGACACCTGCGGCCACTGCGTGTACAAGGCGTAACCGCAGATCGCGAGCACGAGGACGAGGATTCCGGCCCGAAGGCGCGGGTCAGCGGCCAGTTTCGTCAGGTGATCATGTTTCCTGGGACGGCGGTGCCGGCCCGCCAGGCCTGCCCGGCCAGCCAGCGGCTGTTCGGCGGCCAGCGCGACGCCTCGATGTCCCGACCTGGCCACCATGCACTAAAGATACCGGTCAGCCGCTTTAGTACTAGCCAGTAGCTTGGCCCTGGCGACGGCTGTGCTCTTATGGTGTCCTTGTCGCAAAGGTCTGATCGTTGCCGGTAGGCCGGCGTGGAGGTGGGCAGTGAGCTCGAAGGGGTTCTGGCGTCGTGCGCAGGAGGATCCGGGCTGGGTCGCCGTCGTAGATCCAGACGGAACCGAACACAAGGCGGGGGACCTGCTGGCCCGGGTCAACCAGCTCACGCACGCGCTCAGGGCCCAGGGACTGCAGCCCGGCGACGGCATCGCGTCGCTGCTGCCCAACGGCGCCGCGGCGGTCGAGGTCTACCTGGCCGCGCTCCAGGCCGGTTTCTACCTCACGCCGCTCAACTGGCACTTCGCTGCGCCTGAGATCGCCTACATCGTGGGCGACTGCCAGGCCAAGGTCTTGTTCGTGGACGAGCGGTTCGGCGCACTCGGAACGCAGGCC
>JASIGS010000262.1 GCA_030052355.1 Streptosporangiaceae bacterium
GGGTCGCCGGGCTAGTTGCCGCTGGGGAAGCCCGGAGGCGGCGTACCCGAGTGCGCCAAGGAGCTGAAGATGGCGGTCACCAAGACGAAGAAGAGCACCATGAGCAGCGTGCCCACGATGCCAAGCACAAGGCCAGCCACGGCCATGCCGTGCCCTCCCTCGCCGGTCTCGCGGATCTGCTTCAGCGACATGGCGCCGAGAATGATCGCCGGAATCCCGGTCAGCGGCCCGGCGACAAGCTGACCGATCCCGCAGCACAGCGCGGCGACGGCAAGCGAGTTGGTAGGGCGGGGCATGAGTACCGGCGGCGCCGGGTTCGCGTAGTCGAGCTGGAACTGAGGGCTGACCGGGTGTCCGTACGTGCCAGGCTGCGGATACTGCGGCTGTCCAGCCTGGGCATACGGTCCGGCCTGGGGATACTGAGGCTGTCCAGGTGGCGGGGGATACTGCGGCATCCAGCCGGCCTCCGGGATGGGGCCGGGCTGGCCGGGATCGGTCCCGTAACTGCCTGCGCTCATCCGTGCCCCCTCGGTCCGCGCGTTCGCTGGTCGTTTCAGTATGACTCACCCCGGCTGGGCTCGCGGTCGCGTCGACCGGGAACTAGAGCGGCCGGACCGGACACTTCGTAGGCGTGGTCACTGAACCTAGGCGGAGCACCGGCTCCGGCCCCGCGTTACGGCGGACGGTCGTGGCGGGCGTCGCGGCCGTCGTGGCGGCTGCCACGACGGCCGCGGTCCTGACCGGCTGCAGTACTCAGCAGCTGTCCCGCCGGGACACCTACTGGCAGCAGGACGTGGCCTACCTGGCTCGCGAGCTGCCTCTCGTTCATGTAGACGGGGTGACCGGCACCACCAAGTCAGCATGGGACGCTGCCGCTTCGCAACTCGAGTCGCAGGTGCCGCGGCTGTCCGACGGCCAGGTGATCGTCGGCATGGCCCGGATGGTCGCGATGCTGCACGACGACGAGACCCAGCTGATGCTGCCAACTCCGAATTTCTATCCGTTCGCTGCGGAGTTGATCGGCGCCCGGCTGTCCCTGGTCGTCGTTCCTGCGACCCACCGCGACCTGCTCGGCGCGCGGCTGGTGGCCGTCGACGGGCACCCGGTCGCTTCGGTGGTCGCGCAATTGCGCCAGGAGATCGACTATGAGGATGTGGGGCTGGCCACCGCTACTGCGATCGGCTGGGGTACTGGCGGTGGTTACCTGAACGACGCTGACCTGCTGAACTGGCTCGGGCTGACGCGGTCACCCACGAAGGCGGCGTTCACGGTGCAGCCGGTCACGGGCCCGGAGCGAACGGTCTGGCTTACCGCGGTGGGCGGCGCGGGACGGCTACCGCGGCTCGTGCATGTTCCGTTCCCGCTCTACATGCAACGCGCGAACTCGCCGTACTGGATGCAGACGCTCACGGCGCAGCGCGCCGTGTACATCAAGTACAACCAGTGCCTCGACACTGACGGCTTCCAGCGGCTTGCCGCCCGGGCCCTGCAGGTGCTCCGTCAGCATCCCGGCTACCGGCTGATCATTGACCTGCGCAACAACGGTGGCGGCTCAACCTCGCCGGTCCAGGCCTTCATCAAAACCCTCGTCGCCGATCCCGCGCTGAATCAGCGCGGCAGGGTGTTCGGCCTGATCAACGGATTCACTGATTCGTCGGCGAGCTATGACGCCTTCTTGCTCAGTCACCAGGCGAACGTGCTGCTGATCGGGCAGCAGGTCGCCGATCCGATCGACGAGTACGGCGACGACAGCGGCGTGTTGCGGCTGCCCCATTTCGGCCTTGAGGTCACCTACACGACGGCAGTCGTGAACCCCACCCAGACCTTGCTCGGCATCCCGGATGTCGTCGTCGCGCCGACGCTGCATGACGTGCTGACCGGATACGACCCGGTGCTCGCCGCAGCACTGCGGTACGGCCGCGGGGGCTGAGATCGTCGTTCCCATCTTGCGTGCTGGTCGCGGCTGCGGCAGATTCGACGCGACGGTAGCGAGAAGGGACTGGATGCGGTGACGGTCGGCGAGATAGAGGTACACGGGACCGTGGCGCCTGGGTTCGAGGGCGTGCACGCGGCGTTCGAGGAGAACTTCCGGCAGTACGGCGACGTCGGCGCGTCGGTGGGCGTCTACGTCGACGGGGAGCAGAAGGTCGACCTGTGGGGCGGCATCGCCGACACCGCGACGGGCCGGCCGTGGCAGGAAGACACCGTGGGCATCGTCTACTCGGTGACCAAGGGAGCGACGGCGACCGTCGCGTGGCTGCTGGCGCAGCGCGGCGAGCTGGACTTCGACGCGCCGGTCACGGCGTACTGGCCCGAGTTCGCCGGCGGCGGCAAGGCCGGCCTGCCGGTGCGCTACCTCTTCACCCATCAGGCCGGCCTGCCGTACCTCGACCAGACGCTCACCCGGGACGAGGTACTCGAAGGCTCGAAGATCGTGACCGTCCTGGAGCACGAGGAGCCGGTGTGGCAGCCCGGCACCGCGCACGGCTATCACGCGCTGACCTACGGCTGGCTGGCCGGCGCGCTGATCAGGCGCATCACCGGCCGCCGGCTCGGTGAGGTGTTCGCGGACGAGCTCGCGGCGCCGCTCGGGCTGGACTTCCACATCGGGCTGCCCGCGGCGGACGTCGGCCGGGTAGCCCAGCTCATCGACTGGCCGCCGCCCGACCCGGCCGCGCTGGATGCCGTGACCGACCCGGCGGTCCGGCAGATGCTGGAGACGATGGTGGCCGCGATGATGGATCCGCAGTCCACCTTCAACCGCTCGCTGTCAACCAACGGCGCGCTGCCTGCACCGGACGCAACGGCGTGGAACGACCCAAGGGTCTACCAGGCGGAGATACCGGCTGCCAACGGCATCACCAACGGCCGGTCGCTCGCCAGGATGTACGCGGCGAACGTGGGCGACGTGGACGGCGTCCGGCTGTTGTCTGACGAGACCGTCGAGAAGGCCACGGCGGAGCAGGTCTACGGCCCCGACCTCACGCTGGTCTTTCCCACCAGGTTCGGGACCGGCTTCATGCTGCCGACGCCGGACATGCCGCTGCTGTCGCAGCACTCGTTCGGCCACGTCGGCGTCG
>JASIGS010000263.1 GCA_030052355.1 Streptosporangiaceae bacterium
CAAATGCGCTCGCAATGCCGTCGGCATGGTTTTCACGACCTCGCGTCGCTCCGCTGAATTGGACGCCACGGCATGACGAGGTCCAGTCACTATCGGCGAACGCAGGCATTCGCCGCACTCGCGCTCGTCACCGCGGTTGGCGTGGCCCTCGCAGGCTGCTCGGCTTCCGCCCCGTCGCGGGCCGCCACGCCGGCCAGGCATAGCGCGGCGGGCCGCGGCCACGCGGCCGCTGGCGGGTCCATCGCCGCCGCGGTCAGCGGGCCGGTCGTCACCATCCAGACAGCACAGCGCCTCAAGCGGGTCTCCTACCGGGGGTACCACTTCGAGGTTCCCGGTTCGTGGCCGGTGATCAACCTCGCCATCCACCCGCGCACCTGCGTGCGCTTCGACGTCCACGCGTTCTACGTGGGCGTTCCCGGCGCGAACGAGGACTGCCCAGCCTGGCTGCTCGGTGCCACCGAGGCAGTCGTGATCCAGCCGGGCGGCAAGAAGGCACGCCGGGCCTCGACCGAGAATCCGGTGGCTGACGAGATCACCGCGACAGCCCCGGGAATCTCGCTGACCGCCACGTACGGCTCCGCGCCGGCCGTGATCCTCGGCATCCTCGCCAGCGCCGGGCTGCCGCGTCCCAGGGTCGTGCAGCCCAGCCCGGCCGGCCCGGCCGCCGTCGCTACGGCGCCGCACCAGGGCGCCAACGCCAGTTCGGGCGCGCAGGCCAGCGCGGGAGGGTCGCTCGCGGTGTCGGGCAGCCGGATCCGGTCCAAGGCCGCGGCCAAGTTCGGGCACGTCCCGCTGCCTGTGCTGCCGCTGAACGTCGCGAACAAGGTGGGTCTCGGCTTCGATGCGTGCGCCGCGCCCAGCGCTGCGGTCATGGCCGTATGGCGTCGTTCCTCGCCATATAGCGCAATTGGCGTCTACATCGGCGGTGCGGACCGAGCCTGCGACCAGCCGAACCTGACTCCCGGCTGGGTGCGGACCGAGGCCGCGAGCGGATGGCGGTTCATCGCCATGTACGCGGGCCCGCAGGCCGCCTTCGGCCAGCTGACGAGGCCGGGCAGGCAGGGGACGGCGGCAGCGCAGGACGCGGTAGCGCAGGCCGAGCGCCTCGGCTTCGGACCGGGCACGCCGCTCTATTACGACATGGAGGCCTACCCAGCTCAGTACACGCTGTCCGTGCTGCGCTTCCTGTCCGCGTGGACAAAGGAGCTCAACAAGCTCGGCTACGCCTCCGGCGTCTACAGCAGTTCCGACGCGGCGGTGCAGGCCCTGGCGCAGGCTTACCGCAGCCGGGTGTACGCGGTTCCTGACGTCATCTACGACGCGCTGTGGAACGGCGAGCACAACGTCGCTGACTCCGTGTACGGGCCGGGGGAGTGGTCGGGCAGGCACCGCCTGCACCAGTTCGCCGGCAACGTGCTCCAGACCTACGGCGGCGACACGATCGAGGTCGACCAGGACTACCTGGACCTGGGCCTCTACCCGGGAGCCGGGACCATGCAGGCGGCGCCGGGCGCGACAGGTCCCGGCGGGTCCGCGGAGGTCTTCTACGAGGGCGCTGACCATCAGCTCTGGGAGGAGTCGCGAAACTCAGCTGGCCAGTGGACGCGCACCGATCTTGGCGGCTACGTCACGGCGACGCCGACCGTCGTCCGGGTGGGCGCTGGTGAGCTCGACGTCCTGTACCGCGGTCTCGGCGATTACCTGTGGCTGCGCGTACGCATCGACGGGCTCTGGCGGCCAGCGACGAGGCTGACCGTCATGGGTCAGCTTGGCGGGGCACCGCGCGCCGTCGCCCAGCCCAACGGCGTCATCGACGTCTTCTGGGAGGGAGCCCACGACGATCACCTGTGGCACGCGCAGTACAGCCCGGGCGAGGGCTGGACGGGTCCGGAGAACCTGGGCGGCGACCTGGTGGGCATGCCCTACCCGGTGGAGACCGCCAGCGGAGTGGTGGAGGTCTTCTGGAAGGGGAATGACTCCAACCTATGGCGGGTCATGCGCGCGGTGGGCCAGGGCTGGACACGTCCGCAGAACCTGGGCATGGGACACCTGGGCGGGGCGCCCCAGGCCGTGGCGCTGCCCTCGGGCGAGATCGATGTCTTCTGGTCCGGGGACACGAGCCCGCACCACATCTGGGCCGCCTTCATCGTGCCCGGCAAGCCGGTGGTCGGCCCGGTGGGCATCGGCGGCGTCATTTCCGGGCAGCCCTGGCCTGTTGTCGGCGCGGACAGCGAGCTTGTCCTGTTCCGCGGCCCCGGCGGCAACCTGTGGGAACTCTTCCGCCTGGCCGACGGCCGCTGGGCCGCTCCGACGCGGATCGGCAACCTGGGAGTCCTGCAGTCCGCGCCGTTCGCGGCCACGGGCGATACCGGCGACCAGCTCATCGCGTTCTGGCTCGGCTCGGGCGGGTCGCTGTGGACCTCAGCCAAGAGCGGCCGGAACACGAACTGGCAGCAGCCGAAGAAGCTAGGCGGCACGTCCGAGTGACTGACGCGCCGCGAGTGGAGGGTTTCGCGCCAAGTGCTCCTTCGCTTCCCGTACTGTATACGTGTCTGATCCGGGAAAAGCCGTCCGTCACGCTAGGAAGCTCATGACTGCCGCCAAGGAAAAGATCTCTCAGGTCGCCTGGCGCCTGGTTCCCGCTCCGATAGAGCGCAGGCTGCGTACCGAGGCAGGCAACAGGTTCCTGCGGTTCCTCCCGGCGGCAATCGCCGCGGTCATCACCAGCCAGGTGCTGCTGGCGATCCTGACCGGCCCCGTCGACCTTGGCGGCTTCACCTCCGGCGTGCTTGCCTCGATGGCCGCGGCCGCGGTGAGCTACGTGATGAGCCGGTGGGCCTGGGAGCGCAAGGGCAAGCCGGACTGGCTCAGGGAGACGCTGCCATTCTGGGTCGTTTCCATCGCGGTCTGGATCATCCTCGGCCTGACCACGCACTATGCCAATACCTGGGCAGTCTCGATGCACCTGCATCACCTGGAGCGGCACCTCGTCGTCAACGGTGCGTACTTCGTGATGAACTGCGTGACGTTCGTCTGCCGGTTCTTGATCTTCCACTACCTCCTTTTCAACGACAAGGGCAAGGGCCGGGGGCAGGCCGTCCCTGGCGACGAGGTCATTCAGCCCAAGGTGTCCAGCTGACCTCGGCTGAGTCCTAGGAGTTCGTGGTTCCGTCCGCTGCTGCCCGTCTTCGTCTCTCGAAGGCGGGCAGTTGTTATTGCCCTGGGGCAGGTGCCGTCGCCGCGGGCAGGTGCCGTTGCCGGGGCAGGTGCCGCCGCCGCGGGCAGCATCCGCCGCCGCGGGAAGCGCGCGTTAGCTGAGTTCGCCTTCCCCGCTGTGCCATGCTGGGATGCCGATGGCGCCGCTCCGGGGGTGAGCGGAGATCGTCCTGCGGACCAGCTCTGCGCGGGCCAGAGGAGGTGGGGGTGTTATGACGTGGCCTGACGGGGCGCCGGCCGTCGCCAACCCGGTTGTCGTCAATCCGGCGATGGAAAAGTCGTACCGGATCCTGCGTGCCCGGCTTGACCTCTCGAGGCTGCCCAGGTTCAGCCGGGACGTGACCGAACGCGTCATCCACGCGAGTGCCGATTACGACTACTTCACCGATCTTGTCTGCGACGAGGAATCCCTGTCGGAGGCGGTGGCCGCGCTGGCGGCGGGCGCGCAGGTCATCGCCGACACGGCAATGGTGGCCGCCGGGATCACGGCCTGCCCGGTCGTTTGCAAGATCGGCGAGCCGCTGACGATGCGGCTTGCCAGGACGGCCTCGATCACCAGGCCCGCTGCCGCCGTCCGGCTGGCGTTCGGCCAGGCCGGGCCCGGGGCGGTCTGGGTCGTCGGCGGTGGCGCCGCGGCGCTGAACGAGATACTCAGCCGGCGTGTCGAACCCGCCTTCGTGGTCGGCATGCCGGCCGGCTTCGCTGGCGTCGCCGAGGCGAAGGACGCCCTGCGGGCCAGTGGGCTGCCTTCGGTCAGTAACGTCTCGGAGAAGGGCGGTCCCGTGGTTGCGGTGGCCGCATTCAACGCCCTGTTGCTGGACGCGCTCGCCGTTCCCGGGTCACGGGCCGGCTGGGGGCCGGGTCGGGAGCCCCCGGGTGCGGACGATGACGCCGACAACTGGTAACCGAGGACCGGGGACACAGCTTGACCGAGCCTGCTGACGACGCGGCAGATACAGACCAAGCGGCCGGGACAGACGGCCCACAGGGTCTTCCTTCCGGGCACGCCTGCCCTGAGAGCCACGAGGATGCCAGCCTGCACGACGATCACGCTTACCCGCAGGACCAGCGGGACGCTGTCTACCGCGTCATCTCCGAACGCCGCGACGTGCGGCGCGGCTTCCGCCCCGAGCCAGTAGAGGCTGAGGTGCTCGGCCGGGTGCTCGCGGCTGCCCACGCGGCTCCGTCGGTGGGCTTCTCTCAGCCGTGGGACTTCATCGTCATCACCGATAGAGATCGCAGGGCGCGGGTTAGGTCCCTGGCGCAGCGATCGCGGCAGGAGTACGAGGCCGCGCTGCCGGGCGCACGCACACGGGCGTTCGACCGTCTGAAGACCGAGGCGATTCTCGAGGCGCCCGTCAACATCGCCGTCACGTGTGACCCGACTCGCGGCGGCAGGCACACGCTGGGCCGGCACGCGCAGCCGCAGACCGCCGCCTACTCTGCGGTGCTGGCGGTCGCGAACCTGTGGCTGGCCGCGAGGGCGGAGGGCCTCGGCATCGGCTGGGTGAGCTTCTTCGACGAGCGTGAGCTGGCGGCCGAGCTCGGCCTGCCTGGTCACCTCGAGGTGGTCGCTTACCTGTGCGTCGGCTACGTGTCCGAGTTCGGCGCCGAGCCTGAGCTTGAGCTGTCCGGCTGGGCCCGGAGGCGGCCGCTGGCCTGGGCCGTGCACAGCGAGCAGTACGGGCGGCGCGGACTGCCCGGGCTCGCGGCAGCCGACCTGATCGATGACGTCCGCGCCGCCATCAGGCCGCTGGATGCTGATGCCATGGCTGCCGCGCGGCACCGGCAGGCGATGATGACCAAGCCGGCCGGCTCGCTGGGCTGGCTCGAAGACCTATCCGTGCAGATGTCGGGGCTGGCCGGCGCCTGCCCGCCGCCGCTGCCCGAGCCGGCCGCCGTGGCCGTCTTCGCCGCCGACCACGGCGTTCACGCGCAGGGCGTGACGCCATGGCCGCAGGAGGTCACTGGCCAGATGGTCGCCAACTTCCTGGCGGGCGGGGCGGTGGTCAACGCGTTCGCGGCCCAGGCCGGGGCGGAAGTGGTGGTCGTCGACGTCGGCGTCAACGGTGACCTGGACCAGGTGCCGGGCCTGCTGCCGCGCAAGATCGCGCGGGGAACCCGGGACTTTACCGCCGGACCCGCCATGAGCCGGGATGAGGCGGTCGCTGCGATCGGTGTCGGCATCGAGGTCGCGCGCGACCTGGTGACCGCCGGGAACCGGTGCCTGCTCACCGGCGACATGGGCATCGCCAACACCACGGCCTCGGCGGCGCTGATCTGCGCATTTACCGGTCAGGACGCTGCCGTTGTGACCGGTCGCGGTACCGGCATCGATGCTCAGATGCTGGCCAGGAAGATCGACGTGGTGCGCCGCGGCCTGGCACGGCACGCGCCGGACCCTGGCGATCCGGTCGGAACCCTGGCTGCCGTCGGCGGCTTCGAGCACGCTGCGCTGGCCGGGTTCATCATCGCGGCTGCGGCGCTGCGGGTGCCGGTGATCATGGATGGCGTCATCGCGGGCGCGGCCGCGCTGGCCGCCTGCGCCCTGGCGCCCGGTGCCGCGTGCTGCCTGGTAGCCGGGCACCGCTCCGCCGAGCCCGGCCATGCCGTCAGCATGGAACACCTGGGCCTGCGTCCGCTCGTCGACCTCGGCCTGCGGCTCGGGGAAGGCACGGGTGCCCTGCTGGCGCTGCCCATCGTGGCCAGCGCGATCCGGGCGCTCAGGGACGTGTCGACCTTCGACGCCGCCGGCGTCACCGAGAAGGACTGACCGGGCGGCGGGCGGGCGGCGGGCATCGAGATGGCAGCCGTCGCCACGCGCTCGCCTACGCGGGGAACGGCACGCGGAGCACTACTGCCGGCCGTTTTCATCTCGGCGAGAGCCTGCTCACCACGACCGCTCCCGTTTCGCCGGCCTTGAGGGTAATCTGCCCTGCAGCGCACAATTACCTCAAGGCCGGATACTCCTGCACTGGATGCTGGACAAGGGGGCCTGGCGTTACAAAGTGGTAGTGAGCGTAAGTGGCTTGATGCAGGCCACCGTCGGCAGCCCGGCAGCGCGACCAGGACAAGCGCCCGGGTCGTGGTGGGCAGCCCGCGTGACCTGCACGATTTCGGCTCTGCGAACGACATGTCCAACTCACCCTGAAGAGCTTTTAAACTGACAATCTGGCTGGGGCAGGAGACCCGGGGAGTATGACCGAGGGACAGGATGCGGTCGGCGCGCCAAAGCAATGGGGCGCCGGGATTCCCACCGCCGGGCCCGGTATTCCGCAGGCCGCGGCGGATATGGCTGTCCCTTCGGTAGCGCCCGGGGCCGGTTTCTCCGGGGCACCCGTTCCTGCCGCGCCCGTCCCTTCCGCTGCTGCGTCGGCCCCGTCTTCTGCGCCCGTTCCTGGTTCGCCGGGTCCTGCTGTTCCCGCCTCGGCTCAGGGCACCCGCCCCGAGTGGCCGACAGCTGCCAGTCGGGTGGACGAGCGCCAGCTGGGCGACGGGAAAGCAGCGGCGGGGGCCAAGTCCGGACATGGCTGGCCCGGCGGCCCGCAGTCCCCGGCCGGCGGCCCGCGGACAGGCGAAGCCAAGTCCGGCGTCGGCTGGCCCGCGACGCAGCCCAGTCCGGACGACACGCCCCCCGGCCAGTCCTCCGCAGGCCAGCGGACCGCGGAAGGCACCCAAGAGCAAGAGCCTGAGGAGATTGAGCCTTTCGTGCGGGTGGACGCCCGCAAGCTCGAGGCAGCGCTGCTCGGCCTGCGCCACCCGATAGTCACGGTCCCGCTCCCGCTGGAGACGCCAGGAGTCGCTGCCGCCCGGGCCGAGCGGCACAAGCTGCTGAGCCAGATCGACGACTACCTGCTGCCCAGGCTGCGCCAGTCGGGCGCGCCCATCCTCGTCGCCATGGTCGGGTCAACCGGAGCGGGCAAGTCCACGCTGGTGAACAGCCTGGTCGGCAAGCAGGTGAGCGCCACCGGAATTCGCCGGCCCACCACCAACAGCCCGGTGCTGGCTTGCCATCCGGACGACATCCAGTGGTTCGCCGAGAACGTGTTCCTGCCCACACTGCCGCGCGTGCGGCAGCAGGGACTGGCGATGCCGGGCCGAGACGGGCTGCTGGTGCTGGCGGCCTGCGAGGACATGCCGCAGGGTGTGGCGCTGCTGGACACGCCCGACATCGACTCCGTGGTCCAGGCGCACCACGACTTCGCGCATCAGTTCCTCGACGCTTCGGACCTGTGGCTGTTCATGACGACGGCCCGTCGGTACGCAGACGCGGCGGTGTGGGAGATGCTCAAGGACGCCCGCGACCGCGGCGCTGCACTCGCCATCGCGCTGTCCAGAGTGCCACCGTCCGCCGCGCTCGAGCTGGCCGCGCACTTCGACGCCATGCTCGAGGCGAACGGCCTGCATGACGTCAGGCGGTTCATCATCCCGGAGACGGTGGTCATCGAAGACAAGCTGCCGGCTGGGGTGGCCGCCCCGGTCAGGGAGTGGCTGTCGGACACCGCCCGGCGCGAGGACCGCAGGGTAGCGGTCTTGACCCAGACGATGTCCGGCGTGCTCGACACGTTCCGCGTCAGGGTCCCCGCCCTTGCCGACCAGGTGCGGGCTCAGCTCGTAGTGCGGCGCGAGCTGCAGGATGTGGTCGACACGGCCTACTCGGCCGGCCTGACCGAGTTCGACGAGGCACTCCGGAGCGGGTCGTTGCTGAGCGGGGAGGTGCTTGCCCGCTGGCAGGACTTCGCCGGGAAGGGCGACCTCCTGCGCGCTCTTCAGGTCCGTCGCAAGGGCGGCGGCCACGGTGGCAAGCCCAGGAACCAGCGCCTGCCCGCGGGGGCCGCGGCGCTGAAGTCCGCCCTCGCCGCCAGCCTTGAGTCTCTCGTCGTGGCCGTGACCAACCGGGCCGCCGAGCAGGCCGTGGCAGGCTGGCGGTGGCATCCGGCGGGCGCGGCGCTGTTGGCGGGGCTCGGCCCGCAGCCGGGCCGGCGGACCGACGGAACGCCCGAGTCCAGCGAGGCGGACTATGTGGCGGCTGCGCTGGCTGACCTGGGCATAGCTACCCGGGCCAATCCAGCCGGAGAGGTGGCTGACCCCGACGCGCTCGCCAGAGCCAGCAGCGGGCTAGCGGCCGTGGCCGCGCGGGCGGTCGGCAACTGGCAGGAGAACGTGCTGCATCTCGTCCAGGCCGAGAAAGTGACGAAACGGTCGATAGCTCGCGTAGTTTCTTTCGATGACGAGTGCCTTGCCCTGACGCTCTCGATCGGAGTCCTTGCGTACGCGCAACCGGACGGGCAGCTATCCGATGGCGCAGGCGCCGTGCCCCAGGAGCTGCTGACGTCCTTGTTCGGGGCTGGCCTGCTGCGTGACATCGGCAGCAGGATCCGGCTCGACCTGCACGAGCGAGTCGCGCTGCTGCTCGAGGAAGAGGCACGGAGGTTCGCAGGCGTGCTCGATGCTCACGAGGTGCCTGACCTGATGATCGCAACCGAGCTGCTGCAGGCCGGGTTCACACTCGAGAGCGTCCGATGACCGCGACAATGACGGCTTCCGCGCAGACGGCCGCCAACCGGGCAGGGCTGTCCACCCGGCTGACCGCGCTCGCCAGGATGGTCCAGATCGGCAACGCCAGAAGCGGACCTGACGGGTTCAGCGACGAGCTTCTCGCCGCGGCGGGCGACCTGCTGACGCGGGCTGGGGAGCGCCTCATGCTGTCCTCCGAGCACACCGTGGTGGCCCTCGCCGGGGGCACGGGGAGCGGCAAGTCATCGCTGTTCAACCAAGTGGCGGGCGCAGACTTCTCGACCGTGGGCGTGACCAGGCCGGTGACCAGGGAGGCCCACGCTTGCGTCTGGGGCATGGCGGGCTCGGGTCCGCTGCTGGAGTGGCTAGGTGTGCCGCGCAGGTACCGCTACGCGCGGGCCAGCGCGCTGAGCCGGGGTGAGCAGTCGATGAACGGGCTCGTCCTGCTGGACATGCCCGACCACGACTCGGTCATGGGTCACGCTACGGACCTGGTGGACAAGCTGGTCGGCATGTCGGACCTGCTGGTGTGGGTGCTCGACCCGCAGAAGTACGCCGACGCCGCCGTGCACAGGCGCTTTCTCGTGCCGCTGGCCGGCCACTCAGAGGTCGTCGCCGTGGTGCTCAACCAGGCCGACCTGCTGACTCCGGGCGAGATCGAGGACTGCGTGCAGGACCTGCGGCGCCTGCTGGACTCCGAAGGCCTGCAGAACACGCAAATCCTGGTCACCTCGGCGCTCACCGGCGCCGGCATCGAGGAGTTGCGCAAGCTGCTGATCGAGGCCGTGTCCGCGAGGAGGGCCGCCGTCGCCCGCATCTCTGCCGACGTCGACCGGGTCGTCGCGCGATTCGAGCGCTACGCAACCGCGGCCGGTGACGGCGCCGCGGCCGATGACGGCGCCGCAGCGGCCGATAACGCCGCCCCGGGCAGCGGATCCGTGACGGACATCGTGCCGGCCGGCTCACAGGAGGAGCTGACCGCGGCCTTCGCCAGTGCCTCCGGAGTGCCCGCCATCGGCGAAGCGCTGCGCAGCGCCAAGGAACTGCGGGCGATGGACTACGTCGGCTGGCCGGTCAGCTGGATTACTGAGCGGCTGACGAGCCGTGACCCGGTGCGCAAGATCAAGCTCGGCAGGCTCTGGCAGGAGCTGCGCGACGTCGCGGCGGGGCCAACAGGCGCGCAGCAGGCCGAGATCGACAACGCGCTCACCAGGGTTGCGGACGAACTGGCGCCGCCCCTGCCGCGGCCGTGGTCGCGGACGGTGATGGCCGCAGCGAGATCGAGGTCTGAGGACATCCCGGCGGCACTCGGTGCGGAGATCCGCGCCGCGCTGCCCGAGGGGGCTGCTGTCAGCCCGTGGTGGCGGGCTGTCGGGGTGCTGCAGGGCCTGTTCCTTGGCAGTGCGCTGGTCGGGCTGGCCTGGCTGGCGGCGCTCGTGGTCTGCGGGGTGTTCGGTGTCGGGTCGGGGATTCCCCGGTTGTTCAGCAGCGTCCTGCTGGTTCCGGTGGCGGCGGCGGTCGTTGTCGTCGCGCTGGTGGCCGGCTGGCTCACAGGGCAGGCGTGTGCCGGGAGGGTCAGCAGCTCCGCCGAGCGGGAGACGGAGCTGCTCACCGATGCAATCCGCCAGCGCATGGCTGGCGTGGTACATGACATGGTGATCGTTCCCGTCGAGATCGAGATCTCCGAGTTCGAGCGATTCCGGTCCGAGCTTCGCGCTGCCTCCGCGGCCGGGAGTCACTAGCCAGGGCGTCCATCTTCGTCCGGCCGTCCGCGGTCGGCTCGCGCCAGTCTGGCCTTCGGCATCCACAAGCCCGGCGCGCCGCTCTTAGTTGTCCACAGGTGACCGTCGTTCATCGTGGTGGTCCTGCGAACAGGCCAATCCTTGAAGTCACCCCGGCGGCCAGCAGCCGCCAGGACCACGAGGGCGGGTCCGTGCCTCCCTCGCCGTTAACAGACTCAAGGAGGTCCGGTAATGGTCAATCAGGCGTCAGTCTGCGTGTCCGGCTACGTCGCCACGACACCGAGCAGGGTTCCCAACAGATCCGGGGAGCAGATGCTGTCCATGCGGATCGGCTGGACGCCACGGCGGTTCGATCGCACGGCCGAGAAGTGGAAGGACGAGCCCAGCTCGTTCGCCACGGTCGTCTGCTTCCGCAAGCTAGCCGAGAACGCGGCAACGTGCCTGCGCAAGGGCGATCCCGTCGTGGTCAAGGGCACGCTGCGGATCCGTGAGTACGAGGATCAGAAGGGAGTCCGCCGCACGACTGCCGACATCATCGCCGACTCGATCGGGCACGATCTGGGTCACGGGGTCTCGTCGTTCATCAAGTCGCGGCCGCAGACGAACCTGACCGCGGTCGAGCAGGAAGCGGCCGACGAAGCCGCCGGGAGCCTCGCCCAGCAGGCAGATGACGAGGCGGACTTGGCCTCGGTCGAGCCAGTCGAACTGGATGAGACCGGGGAGCCAGAAGACGACGAGGGGGCGGATGCCGTCGGTGGCGACCTGGAGGCGCTGGCCATAGCGGGCGAGCAGCTTCTCGCGCCCGCGTGAGCCGGGGCGCCGTCCGCGATCGGGCCTGGGAGTTGTGCCCGGCCCGGTCGCGGAGGGCCCCGAACTGGCATGTCGTGGTTATGAGCCCTCGGTGCGTGCCCCTACCCTGGATGCATGCCGGAGTTCATCTACCAGATGAGCCGTGTCCGCAAGGCGCACGGTGACAAGGTCATCCTCGACGACGTTACCCTTGCGTTCCTGCCAGGCGCCAAGATCGGCGTAGTCGGGCCCAACGGCACGGGCAAGTCGACGCTGCTGCGGATGATGGCCGGGATTGAGCAGCCATCGAACGGGGACGCGAGGCTGATGCCTGGCTTCTCCGTCGGCATCCTCTCGCAGGAGCCCGAGCTGGATTCGTCCAAGACGGTCCTGGGGAATGTCGAGGAGGGCGTGGCCGAGACGAAGGCCCTGCTCGAGCGGTACAACCAGATCGCCGAGCAGATGGCCACCGATTACTCCGACGAGCTGCTGGAGGAGATGGGCAAGCTTCAGGAGGAGCTTGACCACAAGGACGCCTGGGACCTTGACAGTCAGCTCGAGCAGGCGATGGACGCGCTGCGCTGTCCGCCGCCGGACGCTGACGTCACCGTCCTGTCCGGCGGCGAGCGCCGGCGGGTAGCCCTGTGCAAGCTGCTCCTTTCGCAGCCCGACCTGCTGTTGCTTGACGAGCCGACCAACCACCTGGATGCCGAGAGCGTGCAGTGGCTCGAGCAGCACCTGGAGAAGTACCCGGGCACGGTGGTGGCCGTCACGCACGACCGGTACTTCCTCGACAACGTGGCCGGCTGGATCCTGGAGCTGGACCGCGGCCGCGCTTACCCGTACGAGGGCAACTACTCCACCTACCTGGAGACGAAGGCCGCCCGGCTGAAGATCGAGGGTCAGAAGGACGCCAAGCGGCGCAAGAGGCTCGAGGACGAGCTGGAGTGGGTGCGCTCTAGCCCGCGGGCCCGGCAGGCCAAGAGCAAAGCGCGGCTGGCACGCTATGACGAACTAGCCGCCGAGGCGGACCGCGACAGGAAGCTCGACTTCGAGGAGATCCAGATTCCGCCGGGCCCGCGGCTCGGCACTCAGGTGGTCCAGGTCAGCGACCTCTCGAAGGGCTTCGACGACCGGGAACTGATCGAGGATCTGAGCTTCAGCCTGCCGCAGGGCGGCATCGTCGGCGTGATCGGGCCGAACGGCGTCGGCAAGACGACGCTCTTCAAGATGATCACCGGCGAGCAGAGCCCGGATTCCGGCGCGATCAAGGTCGGCGAGACCGTGGAGATCTCCTACGTGGACCAGCTGCGGTCGGGCATCGACCCGGACAAGAACGTCTGGGAGGTGATCTCCGGCGGGGAGAGCTACATCACCGTCGGGAAGACCGAGATCCCCAGCCGGGCCTACGTCGCCGCGTTCGGGTTCAAGGGCAGCGACCAGCAGAAGCCTGCCGGGCTGATGTCTGGCGGGGAGCGCGGCCGGGTGAACCTGGCGCTGACCCTCAAGCAGGGCGGCAACCTGCTGCTGCTGGACGAGCCCGCCAACGACCTCGACGTGGAGACGCTGTCCTCGCTGGAGAACGCGCTGCTGGAATTCCCCGGCTGCGCGGTGATCACCAGCCACGACCGCTGGTTCCTTGACCGGATCGCCACCCACATCCTGGCGTGGGAAGGCGGCGCGACCTGGTTCTGGTTCGAAGGCAACTTCGATGCCTACGAGAAGAACAAGATAGAGCGGCTCGGCCCGGAGGCGGCCAGGCCGCACCGCGTCACCTACCGCAAGCTCACCCGGGGCTGAGCCGCCGCCTCACCCGGGGACTGAGCCGACCGGGGACTGAGCGGACCGGGAGCCGAGCGGACCGGCAGCCGAGCGGACCGGCAGCCGAGCGGACCGGGACTGGGCCGCCGCCCTGCGACACTCATCGCACCAGGTGCACGTCGGTGTGGACGATGACTCCGTCGGCCACCTTGTAGGTTCCCTCGTACCGCTTCACCGTGCCGTCGGTTTGCTTGGCCGTCAGCCGGGCGGTGACGACGCCGCTTTTGGTCGTCCCGAGGATCTCCAGGCTGTCGTGCGCGGTGCCGGTGAAGCCTGCCTCGAACGTCGTGAGGGTCTCGCCTGCTGTGTCCTGGTTCAGCTTCCAGGCCTTGAAATAGTCGTGGCTGTTGATGGCGGCGAAGTACGCCTGCACCGTCGCATCTGCCGAGAGGGGCCGGCTGGCGGTGGCGGAAGTGCCGCCGGAGTGTGAGCCGGGCGCGCGGTGGCTGAGAAGCCGGTAACCAACTCCGGCCAGGCCGGCCAGCACGACCACCGCTATCAGCAGCACGGCGGCCTGTGTCCGGCGCCGCCGCGGGCTCTGCGGCGCTATGGGCCGGGCAGGGGACCGGTGCGTGCGAGGCGCCCGGCCAGCATCTGCCGCGGGCCGCGCCCGTGGAGTTCGCGGCGCGTCTGGCCAGTGCCCGGCGCGAGCGTCGCGCGCCGTCTCCGGAACGCCGTCGACGCC
>JASIGS010000264.1 GCA_030052355.1 Streptosporangiaceae bacterium
GGCAGCGCGACCAGGTAGGTCGAGACCACCTTGGCGGTGAGCTCGGTGCGCGGGCGCAGCGGCGTGATCCTCATCTGGCGGGTCCACCCGCTGGCCCGGTCGCGGGCGGTGCGACCGCCCGGCGAGATCACCGCGAACAGCGCGCCGTATACCGCCATGGCGGTCATGAAGTACAGCGGAAACTTGATGCCCTGGTAGATCGCGTGCCGGTTCGCTGACGCTATGGACAAGAACAGCACGAGCGGCAGCGCCAGGGTCAGGTAGAGGAAGGCCCGGTTGCGGAACGTCCGGACGATCTCGTAGCGAAAGTGGGTCGCGCTGCTCATCGGGAAACCTCCAGGTCCTCGTCGGCGTCGTCGGCCGTGAGTTCCAGGAACGCCTCTTCCAGGCTTCCGCCGGCCACTTCGATGTCTCGTATAGATGGGAACGCCGCTATCAGGGCCTTCAGCGCGTCGTCAGAGTCAGAGCAGGACAGGATGATCGTTTCCCCGTGCCGGTCTGCGGCCGCGACACCCGGCAGCGCGCCGAGCTGCGCCAGGGTCACGCCCGGCAGCGTCGCCCTGATCGACCGCGCGGCCGCCCGTGCCTTGATCTCGGTTGCCGGGCCGTCGGCCACGATCCGGCCGCGGGAGATCAGCACGATCCGGTCCGCGAAGGCGTCGGCTTCCTCGAGGTAGTGGGTGGCGAACACGACGGTCTTGCCTTGCCCGGCGATACCGCGCATCGTCTGCCAGAATTCGCGCCGGCCCTCGACGTCGATGCCCGCTGTCGGCTCGTCAAGCATCAGCAGGTCGGGGTCACCGACCAGCGCGGCAGCGAACCTGACCCGCTGGGCCTGGCCGCCGGACAGCTTGGTCGTCCACCGCTCGGCGAACTCGTCGGCGCCGGTCACGCGCAGCACCTCTTCGACGCCGAGCGGATGCGGGTAGTAGGAGGCCATCAGCGAGATCAGCTCGCGGACCTTCATGTAGTCGAGCGGTGACCCGGTCTGAAGCATCCCGCCGACCGCCCCGGCGGCTACAGCCTGGGCAGGCGACATGCCGAACAGCGAGATGCGGCCGGCGTCCGGGCGTAGCAGGCCCAGCACCATGTCGATGGTCGTCGTCTTGCCCGCGCCGTTCGGGCCGAGCAGCGCGACCGTCTCACCCGGAGCGATCTGCAGGTCGATCGACCGGACCGCGCGGACCGGGCCATAGGACTTGGACAGGCTGGTGAGGACTATTCCGCCTCGGGGGGCGTTGGTCTCGGTCATGTCCCGAGGGTGTCAGGAAGCTGCCGGTGCGGTGTAGTGCCGCTGCGCACCGGCTCGCAGTGACAAATGTCAGATAGCCGCGTCCACGCCAGCTATATCTGCCGGAAGCCGAGACTGGCTGCCACGTCGGACTGCGCGTCGTCTCGAGTGGCAAAGCCCACATCCTCGCCCGGCTCGGCCAGCCTCGGGAGAGCGAGCGCGGCCACTGCCAGATGCCATGCGTCTATCGCACGAATGGCGTGTTCACGAACAAGGTGAAGAGCCTGGTCCTCGACGCGTTCCTGGTCAGCGGCCACAACGGTCACGGGACCGTCAGGCCCCAGATCTCCGTCAAGCAGCTCCAGGAGTCCGGCTTCATCGCCGCGCCCCGCCCGGGCGGCGCGGACCAAGGCGCCAGACACCTCGATCCGCGTCCAGGTGCCGGTGACGAGGCCGACCTCGGCGTCTTCCAGCAGTGCCACGGCCTGCTCGTGGCCTGGCTCGTCTGCCAGGTAAGCACGCGCAAGCACCGACGAATCGAGGTACGCGATCAAACCCGCTCCCGCTCGTCCGCCAGGATCCGGTCGAGCACGGTACCGGCACCCCTCGTCGACGCGATGATCGCGGCACGCTGACGGGCGCTCACCACTGACGCGTTCCCCGCCTCAAGGAGTCCCAGCGATGCCGCACGTGCCCGCAGCCGGGTACGCCTGTCGCCCTCATCTGCATCAACAGCGGCGTCGAGAATCTCGTTGGCGACCGCGTTCACGCTCTGACCGGCCCGAGCAGCACGGGCCGCAAGCCGACGGTGGACGTCGTCCGGGACCCGGAGGAGCAGCTGCTTCATGACCGAATGCTATCACATATCGATGGTGATAGCATCTGGGCCAGACCGCGCCAGCGGGCGGCTAGTCCGGCAGCAGCGCGAACTGCATCTGCCGCAACCGGTCCGGATCGCCGATCACATCTAGCCTTACGATCTTGCCCTCGAGGCTGACCGTTGGCATCAGGACGACCTGCAGGTGACCGGCAGGCGCGTACACGATGCCGACGGATCCGTCCACCAAGGCAAGCTGGGACTGCTCGGCGCGGGGTCCCGAGGTGATCGCTCCCTTGGACGCGACGTCGGCGCCGTGCAGCACGAGCGGCCTGCCGGCCGGGACTACAAAAGCGTCGGCAGTCAGCGTGATGTCGGCATCGAGCAACGCGACTAGAGCCTGCAGGTCGCCGCCACGGGTCGCAGCGAGGAACGCGCTAGCCGCTTCTCGCTGCCGGGCGAGATCCGCTGCGTGATCGGGACTGGGTGCACCGCGCACCCGCCGCCGCGCCCTGCTGGCAAGCTGTCGCGCAGCCGCCGGTGAGCGGTCGAGGACGGCCCCCACCTCGGCGAATGACAAGGCGAACATGTCGTGCAGCACGAACGCCAGTCGCTCGGGCGGCGTCAGCGTGTCAAGCACGACGAGCAGCGCGAGGCCGACCGAGTCCGCCAGCACTGCCTCGTCCTCGGGATCGGGCGTCGCGCCGGCCGTGCCGGTGCCGGACGTATGGGTCGCGCCGTCCCTGGCCGCCTCCTCCGCGGCGGACGGCCAGGTGTCGCCGACGGGCTGCTCCTGCCGGTGCCGCCTTGCCCTGAGCATGTTCAGCGATATCCGGGCGACCACCGTCGTCAGCCAGCCGCCAAGGTTCTCCACCGCGCTCGTGTCTGTGCTGGTCAGCCGCAGCCAGGTGTCCTGGACGGCGTCGTCGGCGTCCGCCGCCGAGCCGAGCAGGCGGTAGGCAACCGCCCGCAGGTGGTCCCGATTGGCCTCGAACGCCGTTGCCAGCAGGTCGGAGTCGGTCATGATGCCACGTTCCCTCTAAAGAAGGTCTCACCCACACTGACACCCGCCGCCTGCAGGACGTGACAGGTGGTGGGCTAGTGGCGGACCCGGTAACGGATGTGCGTGACGCCCGGCGCCTGCACCACGTCGGCTTGCTCCAGCCGGACGGCTGCCATGGCGCTGCCGTCGAACAGCCGCACACCGGCGCCGAGGACCACCGGAACGAGGTGCAACTCGATCTCGTCCAGCAGCCCGGCCGCCAGGTACTGTTTCGCCGCGGTGGCGCCGCCAGACACCTCGACGTCCTTGCCGTCCGCGGCGGCGCGTGCGAGCTTGAGCGCGGCCTCGATCCCGTCGGTGATGAACTCGAAGCTCGTGCCACCCTCACACTGCAGCCGCGGGCGCGGGTAGTGCGTAAGCACGAAGACCGGCCGGTGCTGCGGCGGGTTGTCGCCCCACCAGCCGTTCCACGGGTCTGCGCCCCAGGGGCCGGGGCCGCCGCCGAACATGTTCCGGCCCATGATGACCGCTCCGACGTTGCTGTCATCCCGTTCGAGCACCGCCGTGCTGGCGTTCGCTGTCCCGCCATCCAGGCCCGCGCCCTCGCGCCAGATGGCCAGTTCCCGCATCCACTCGTGCAGCAGTTCGCCGCCCACTCCGAGCGGGTGGTCTGTGCTCTGGTCAGGCCCCGCCACGAAGCCATCCAGCGACATCGACGCCCCATAGAGCAGTCGGCTCATCACGCACCTCCCGGTCGAGGATCAGGGTTCGTTCGGACCTGTAGTGCAGACGAGCGGCCGAGGGCTAAGTCACCGCGCAGCCCTGGGTCCCTAGGCGGCACCGCCTGAGGCGGCGCCGGGCCGGCTGGCCACGAACACGAACTCCCGTCCCGGCCGGTCAGGCGCGTCCCGTACCTCGTCGAGCTCGTACCCGGCGGCCTGCAGGGACGCGGTGACCTCGTCGCGGTTCCTGAAGCGCAGCGTGGAATCCGACGTCAGGACGGCGCCGTCGGCTTCGAAGACCGTGACCGAGCGGAACGTGACGAGCTCGCCGCTGACGTCCGTCAGCTCGTGCCACGACTGGACGGTGCCAACGCCAGGGATCTCGGTCCTCGTGAAGCTCTCCTCGCGAGTCCAGCCCAGCCACGCCCGCCTGGCGGGATCGCGGGTCTCGAACACCAGTCGTCCGCCGGGGCGCAGCGCCGCGTGCACGCCTTGCAGGGTTGCGGCCCACTCGTCGTCGGTGATGAACACCTGGGCCACGTTGCCGGTCATCGTGGCCAGGTCCACTTGCATGGCGGGCAGGCTCGTCGCGTCACCGTGCAGCCAGCGCACGGCGCCGGCGCCCGGCTTGGCCCGGGCGACGTCCAGCGACGCTCTGGCCGGATCGACGCCGGTGACGGCCAGGCCGCGGCCGGCCAGCATGCAGGCGAACGTGCCGGTGCCGCAGCCCACGTCCAGCACGCTGCGCGCGCCGAACTCCGCCGCCATCGCGGCGTACGCGTCCAGGTCGCTGCGGTCCGGATCGAGCGGGTCGTAGATCCTCGCGAGCCGCGGGTCTTCGAAGATCGCATCCGGCATGGTGTGCAGGCTAGCGACGGGCCCGCAGGGTGGCGAGCGGTTTACGGTGTGCCTGGCGCCCAACGCCGGCGGCCGTCGCGAAGCCTCGCTCAGGCGCGGACGTAGGCCGCCAGGTGCTCGCCCGTGAGGGTCGCGCGGGCGGCGACGAGGTCGCCGGGCGTGCCCTCGAAGACGACCAGGCCGCCGTCGTGGCCAGCGCCGGGACCGAGGTCGATGATCCAGTCGGCGTGCGCCATGACCGCCTGGTGATGTTCGATGACGATGACCGACTTGCCGGAGTCGACGAGCCGGTCGAGCAGCCCGAGCAGATGCTCTACGTCGGCGAGGTGCAGGCCGATCGTCGGCTCGTCGAGCACGTAGACGCCGCCCTTCTCGCCCATGTGGGTGGCCAGCTTGAGCCGCTGCCGCTCGCCCGCGGAAAGCGTCGTGAGCGGCTGGCCGAGGCTGAGGTAGCCGAGCCCTACGTCTGCGAGCCGTTCGAGTAGCTTGTGCGCAGCGGCGTTCTTGCCCTGGCCCGGGCCGAAGAACTCGGCGGCCGCCGCGACGGGCATCGCCAGCACCTCGCTGATGTCCTTGCCGCCGAGCTTGTACTTCAGCACCTCGGGCTGGAATCGCTTCCCTTCGCACTCCTCGCAGACGCTGGCGACGCTGGTCATGATGGCCAGGTCCGTGTAGACAACGCCGGCGCCGTTGCAGTTCGGGCAGGCGCCCTCCGAATTGGCGCTGAACAGGGCCGGCTTGACGCCGTTCGCCGTCGCGAACGCCTTGCGGATCGGGTCGAGCAGACCTGTGTAGGTCGCCGGATTGCTCCGCCGCGAGCCGCGGATCGCGGCCTGGTCCACGAGGATGACGCCGTCGCGCCCGGCTACCGAGCCGTTTATCAGCGAGCTCTTGCCGGAGCCCGCCACGCCTGTGATGACGACCAGCACCCCGAGCGGGATGTCGACGTCGACGTCCCGCAGGTTGTGGGTGCTGGCGCCGCGCACCTCCAGCGCGCCGGCCGGCTGCCGCACCGATGGCTTCAGGACGGCGCGGTCGTCCAGGTGCCGCCCCGTGAGCGTGCCGCTGGCCCGCAGCCCATCGACGGTGCCCTCGAACACCACTTCGCCGCCCTCGGTGCCGGCCAGCGGCCCGAGGTCGACCACGTGGTCGGCGATCTCGATCGCCTCTGGCTTGTGCTCCACGACCAGGACGGTGTTGCCCTTGTCGCGCAGCTGCAGCAGCAGGTCGTTCATCCGCTGGACGTCATGGGGGTGCATCCCGATGGTCGGCTCGTCGAAGACGTAGGTGATGTCCGTGAGCGCGGACCCGAGGTGGCGGATCATCTTGGTGCGCTGCGCCTCGCCGCCGGACAGCGTGCCCGCCGACCGGTCGAGGCTCAGGTAGCCGAGGCCGATCTCGACGAACGAGTCGAGGGTCTGCTGTAGCGACTCAAGCAGCGGCCCGAAGGACGGCTCGTCCAGGCCGCGGATCCACTCGGCGAGGTCGCTGATCTGCATCGCGCAGGCGTCGGCGATGTTGATCTTCTTGATCTTCGATGATCGTGCCGCCTCACTGAGCCGGGTGCCGTCGCAGTCCGGACAGGTGGTGAAGGTGACCGCCCGCTCCACGAACGCGCGGACGTGCGGCTGCATGGCGTCGACGTCTTTAGACAGGAACGACTTCTGGATTCGCGTGATCAGCCCCTCATAGGTCTGGTTGAT